>NZ_JBBKXE010000116.1:0-14178 GCF_037969335.1 Hyphomonas sp.
CGGAAGAGTTCACCGAGGCGTGCGGCGGCAGCGGGGTATTTCGCAACAAGCAGGACACCGGACGTGTCCTTGTCGAGCCGGTGCACGAGGACCGGGCGGTGCTGGCCTTCCGACAGGGCCGGCAGCATGCCGTCAATATGGCGCCCCTGCCCCGACCCGCCCTGCACGGCGATGCCGGCGGGCTTGTTGAAGGCAATCATCTCGTCGTCTTCGTAGATGATCAGGTCTTTCAGGAAGTCGCGGTCCTTTTGCGTGGCATTCGCCGCCGGGTCGCGCTGGCGCGGGGCCTCGCCGTCAAGGATGGGCAGGCGCACGGCCATGCCCTCAGACAGGCGCATATTGGCCTTGGCCCGGCCGCCATCGACGCGGACCTGACCGGTGCGCAGCCATTTCTCGACCTGGCCCTGCGTGGCCGGCACGCGGCGCTTGATCCAGCGGTCGAGGCGCGTGCCTTCTTCCTTGTCGGTAACGGTTTCGGTAATGATCTGGCCGCTCATGCGAGCACCTTCCGTGTAATGTAGAGCGCCGCCATCAGCGCGAGGACCGAGACGATGACAGAGACGAGCGCATAGCTGAGCGCGCGCATGTAAGCGCCGGATTCCATCATGATGACGACTTCGCGTGAAAAGGCGGAGAATGTGGTGAATCCGCCGAGCAGGCCGGTGCCGAGGAACATCAGCCATGCGCCTTGCGACGGGCCCTGCCGATGCATCAGCCAGGCCATCAGCACGCCCATCAGGGCGCTGCCGACAATATTGACGAGCAGGGTCGCGCCCGCCGCGCCGCCCAGAGGCATGCGCACGGCGGCAAATCCGACGCTGTGCCGGAGCATGGCGCCGAGGGCGCCGCCTGCTGCTACGAGTAAAAATCCGTTCATGCCGGGCCTTCTACGCCGGACGGCGGCGAATCGCCAGCGGCAATGGCAACGGGCCTTGCACTGGCCTGTTTTCCGGCTCAAATGAGTGCGGCACGCGGGTGTAGCTCAATGGTAGAGCTTTTGCTTCCCAAGCAAGTGACGAGGGTTCGATTCCCTTCACCCGCTCCATTTCCTGACCGGCGCGCAATGTCTTGTTGCTGAAAGACGCGGCGCGCCTATCATGGCGGCAGATGAGCCAGTCAGACGCCGCCCCTGCGATTCCCAAATCCGCGTTTGCCGTGCCGATTTTCCGCCAGATGTGGATTGCAAGCCTGACATCGAATTTCGGTCGGCTGGTCCAGGCGGTCGGCGCGGGCTGGCTGATGACAACCCTGTCCAGCTCGAAACAGGATGTCGCGCTCGTCCAGGCCTCGACGGCCTTGCCGATCATGTTGTTCTCGCTGTGGGCGGGTGCACTGGCCGACAGCCGGGACCGCAGGCTGGTGATGCTCTGGTCGCAGGTCTTCATGATGGTCGCGTCTTTCGCGCTGGCGTATTTTGCCTGGTCCGGCTTGCTGACACCCCTTCGGCTGCTGATGTTCACGTTCCTGATCGGGTGCGGGTCGGCCTTTTACAGCCCGGCCTGGCAGGCCTCGGTCGGCGACATGGTTCCGCGCGCCCTGTTGCCGGGGGCCATCGCGTATAACAGCATGGGCTTCAATGTCGCCCGCAGCGTCGGACCTGCCATTGGCGGGGCCATCGTTGCCATTGCCGGTGCGGCGGCTGCCTTCCTGCTCAATGCTGTCAGCTATCTCGGCCTGATCGTGGTGCTGCTGCGATGGAAACGGCCTGTCGAGGCCCGAACGCTGCCGCGCGAGAATACGTTGAGCGCCATTTCGGCCGGGCTGCGCTATGCTGCGATGTCGCCGCACATACGTATCGTCCTGGCGCGCGTCATCATCCTGGTTCCCGCAGCTACCGCCGTCTCGGCCCTGATGCCGATTATCGCCCTCGACCTGATCGGCGGCGGCGCGGTCATCTTCGGCACCCTGCTCGGCGCCTTCGGAATAGGCGCCATCACAGGCGCCTTCGCGATGAGCCGCCTGCGCAGGTCGCAGACAACCAACCGGATCATCCTGATCGCGACCGTGGCGCTGACAGCGGGAACGGCCATCACGGGCCTGAGCCAGAGCCTGTGGTTTACGCTGCCAGCCCTCTTCCTGACCGGCGCCGGATGGGTGCTGGCCCTGTCGACATTCAACGTGGCCGTGCAGATCGCCGCGCCGCGCTGGGTCGTGGCGCGGAGCGTCGCCGTCTACCAGATGGTCGCCTTTGCCGGCATGGTCGCCGGCAGCTCGACCGTGGGGTGGATCGCGGAATGGGCAGGCGCAGGCCCGGCGCTGTTGATGGCGGCCGCCGTGTTGGGCCTTGGCCTGCTGGCCGCCCTGGCCCTGCCGCTTCCCGGCGCGGACCATCTCGACCTCGATCCGCTCAACCGCTGGCATGAACCCGACATCGCTGTTCCGATCGAGCCCCGGAGCGGCCCCGTCGTGATCTCGATCGAGTACACGCTCGACGAAGACAGGATTCTCACCTTCGCCGCCGTGATGGCTGAACGCCGCCGGATATGCCGACGGGACGGCGCAAGAGGGTGGACCTTGCTGAGGGACCTGTCGGACCCATTGATCTGGACCGAGCGATACCAGTTTCCCACCTGGCTGGACTATGTGCGCAGTACCCAGCGGCGCACGAAGGACGATGCCGCGCTGAGTGTGCGCATCCGGGACCTGGTTTCGAAAGACCATCCGCCCCGGATCAGGCGGCTGATAGAGCGGCATCCCGCCAGCGACATGGGAGTCCAAGGCAAGGTCGTGCAGGAACCGGCGCCCTCGATGACCGACCCGACGCGCGGCAACTGACGCGTCAGGGCAGCCGGGAGACGAGCACGGCGACCATGATGCCGTAGATGGCCATGATCGACACGGTCTTGGCGACGGCGCCGAAGATATAGGGCTTGAGGTCGTCCCATGAGGCCTGTCGGGCAATCTCGGCCACCGCCTCGGCGACTTCCTTGTGCAGGGTCTCGCGATCATGGCCGGCGAGGGAGATGAGCAATTTGTGCGACCGTGGCTGGGGCTGGGACTGGGCTTCTGCCAGCACCTGCTCGAACACGAGCGCCGCAACGGTTTCACGCAGCGCGCGCAGGGGATGCCAGCCATTGCGCAGCAACGCACTGATCACATAGCGCGCGGTCGGGTAGATGACCCAAGCGTCGCGGATCAGGAAGGCGACGAGCGCGGTGCCGACGGAGATGGAAATCGCCTTGTCGCTGAGGCCGTGCGCACGCCAGACGATCCAGAGCGTGGCGAGGATGGACGCCTTCACGCCCGTCGCGATGGCAAAGTGACGGAAGCTCGCCTTCAGGAATTTATGGGCTTCGCGCCGGATTCGGATACGCGCCTCCTGGGCGGCCGCCTCGATCGCCTTGTTCTTGCGGCTGGCGACTTCGCCCGAGAGGAGTTTGCGCGCGAGCGCCGCACCCGCCGTGAGGGCGGAAACAATCAGAATGGCAGGGTGCATGAATTTCCTGTTGGGCCGGCTCATCTATCTCAGAGCAAGCCTAACATGAAACGCTGGGCATGGCGCGCGACACCTGCAGGATCACGCATGAAGGAATAGCCCGCGACCATTGCCAGCGCCGCCACGGTGAGCGGACGCTTTTCAATGATCGACTTTATCGCGTCGAATGGCAGGTCTGCCAGGGCATCAGCGGCCGCATCCTCGATATTGTCCACTTCCTCCGCCGAAGAGCGTTGGGGCTGGAGAAAGAGATAGAGGCAGGCGCAGGCAGCCGACAGCAGCAGCGCGGCCACGGTGAAGCTGGCGCCGACCATGCCCATGATGCTGGCAAGGGCAAGCGTTGAAGCGACTGCAAGCGCGAACACGCCGCCGAGTCCGAAGAGGATCCCGGCGACTGCCGCGAAGAGACGAAGTTTCGTCGTGTCCATTGAGGCTTAGTTCCGGCGCAGCATCGCGAGGACGAGACCGGCGCCGAAAGCGATACCGATGGCGGTCAGCGGGTTTTCGCGGATACGTGTTTCGACGGCATCCTTGGCTTCTTCCACTTCGCTGCCGGCCTTCTTGGCCAGTTCAGCGCCTTTTTCCACACCCTGCTGGGCACGTACGGATGCGAGGCTGCGCATATCCTTGACGACTTCGCGCAGGTCGTCACGCAGGGAGGCAATGTCGCCCTTCAGGGCGTCAACGTCGTCATTGATCTCTGACTTCAGCGCGGTACCGGTAGCGGTCTTGGTGTTCATTCTGAGCTCCTTGTTGTTGGTTATTAGCGTCCAATCAACGACTTGGCGGGCGCTGTGTTCCATACTGACAAAAGGAATTCTCTGGAAATACGCGAAACCCCCTAGTCTTGCGGCTGCGAGGCTTGCGCGAACGGCCAAATCTCCGCGCTTCGCGTGGGCGCTTGCGGCAAGAGATCTGACGTCCGCCACCTTCCCAATGGCCGGGCCCTGAACACCATGCCGTCGAAATCATGCGTCTCGACCGAGATCGCCGCATCGGTCACGTCGAGGCTGTTGAAGGCCGGAAGCGCGTTGCGCAAGCGTGTGGAGAGTGTGCCGGCCGAGATCGCGATATAGTTGCCGGTTGCCTCGCGGATCAGTTCGGCGTGGGGCGTGTGCACATGTCCTGTCAGGAGAACCGAGATATCGCTGGAGGCCAGCATTTCGCTGGCCAGCGCGCCGCGCCGGGTGCGCGTCCTGAGCGGTGCATCTGTCGGCGACCGGAAAGGATGGTGGCAGGCGAGCATGCGGAGCGAGTCAGCGGGTGCATCACGGGAGACAATATCGGCAAGATGATCAAGGCGGACAGACCCTTCCGCCCAGTTGGACCGCGCCTGCCAGCCCCGCGCCGTGTTCAGGCCGTCAATGCTGACATCCCCGACCTGGAGCATGTCGGTGCGGACGGGGAAATAGGAATGGTGGCGTTTGAATGGACGGCGCGCGCGCGACAGCATGTTCAGCAGCGGCGTGTCATGGTTTCCCGGCACGATCAGGGTCGGCCGGGCCAGCGTATCGATCCAGTCGCGGGCGGCCTGGAATTCCCGGTGCTTGCCGCGCTGGGTCATGTCGCCGCTGACCACGATCACGTCAGGATCAATCATGCTTATACGCGACGCGGCCGCCTCGATGGCGCGCGGGTCCTCGGTTCCGAAATGCAGGTCTGCCAGCTGGACAATACGCATCAGGTGGGCCGAGCGCGCAGGACGTTCGCGGCGTGGCGTTTGAGGCTGATAATTGTGCCGCTCGGCATGGTGACGGTTTCGCCATCAATGGTTGCCGCAAATTCCTGGCCATCAAAGTCGGTAATCAACACGGTTCGTGTCTCGTCGATCTCGATGGAATCCGCATCGCGCCAGCCATTCGCCAGGGCGTCCACGGCAATCGCCATCCAGTCGAGTGCCGACTGCGGATGGATTGCGGCGACTTCCAGCCGGGGCGCTGAACCGCCGCCAATCACGACCGCAGCGGCAACCGCATCGAATGTCTGGTTTCCCGACGCGTGCACGGATTCGAGGCGCAGGCGCCGGTCGAGCGTGAGTGCATCCGAATTGACCGCCAGCTGGGCGGCCTTGAGCAACTGCCCGTGCCGGGCCGCCTCGCGCGACTCGGCGAGCGCTGTCACCTGCCCCATCATGGCGGCCACGAAGAACAGGTGTTCCGAGACGCACCCGGCCGAGAACGGTTCTGGCTCCGGTGCGCTCAGCGCGCTGGCTAGTATCTTCTTCCAGTCCATGTCCTCGCCATGCAGCCGCTTGTGGACCAGGTTCATGGTGCCGCCCGGGAGCGCGAGCACGGGCGGGCCGGACGGGCCACTGGCCGACAGGGTGCAGGCCACGGATCCGTCACCGCCCCAGACAATCAAGGCGTCCGGATTGGAAGCAATCGCGGTCTGGACCGCCGTATTCAGTTCGCCGGCACCAACCGGGACAATATCCGCCGACAGGCCGAGCGCCTGCAGCTCTGACCGCAAGGCGTCTTCGGAATTGTTCGGCGTTGAGCCGGATTCGGCGTTTATCAGCGCGTAGAGTTTCAACGGATGTTCCTTCGTGTCGAGATCGGTCAGACGCACGCGCGCCACCAGATCAACGCCGGTAATTGGACGAAGGTTCCGCATGAATTTTTCCGGAACCATTCGGGCGGGGTCCGAGTTGATTGTTCAACGGCGCAGCAAGCCGGACACAGCAACAAGGAGACACATCATGCTCGGTTGGGCACTCGCATTCTTCATTTTCGCCATTATCGCCGCCGCACTTGGTTTCGGTGGCATCGCAGGGGCCTCGGCCGGGATCGCGCAGATCCTGTTCTTCGTCTTCCTGGCCCTCCTGGTCCTGACATTCGTGGTTCGGGCCGTACGGGGAAAGAACGTCGTCTGACATTCCGACGACATATGGATTCGACAAAGGGCGCTGATGCTTCAGCGCCCTTTTTCTGTTCCGGAGATTCTAGTGCGCCGCGACGGGGCCCACCGCAGGATTGGGTTTTTGCAGGACGAACACGATCAGGAATGCCGCCGCAGACGCCATGGCCATCGCCATGAAGAGGTTATTATAGGTCATCACCAGCGCTTCCAACTGGACGCGGTGACCAAGCTCCATCATCGCCGCCCCCTGCGGATCGGCCACGCCCGCCGCCTGAAGTCGCGCCGCCGTCTGGCTGAGCCATGCCTGGACCTCCGGGCGCGCGATGCTCATCCCCGCAGAGAGTTCCTGCTGGTGGAGCGAATTATAGTGCAGCATCAGCGTGTTCAGGAAGGCGATGCCGACAGCGCCGCCAAGGTTGCGGCAAACCGTGAACAGGCCTGACGCATTCGCCACCCGCAGCGGCGGCAGCGTACCGAGGGCGAGGTTGGTGGTCGGCACCATTGTCATGATCAGGCCGACGCCGCGAATGGCCTGCGGCCAGAACAATTCGTTGAAACTCGATTCCTGCGTCATCTGTGCATTTCCGGCGACGCCAATCGTGATCATGATCAGCCCCGTGCCGAGGATCAGGCGCGGATCAAACCGCCGCGTCAGTGCACCGGCAATCGGTCCGCCGAAAAACATGGCCATGCCGGACACGCCCATGACCTGCCCGATCTGCAGCGCGGAATAGCCCTGGACCTGGCCGAGGAAGAGCGGCAACGCGTAGACCGACCCATACAGGACGAACCCGACAACGGCCCCGACGATTGCGCCGGAGGCAAAGTTCCGGTCGCGGAACACGGTGAGATCGACAATCGGGTGTTCCACGCGAAAGGCGCGATAGAAGAAAATACAGGTGGCAATGATGCAGTAGAACGTCCAGCGGACGATCACGCCGCTCTGCGACCAGCCCTCTGCGGGACCTTCTTCGACGATCCATTCAAAGGCGCCCAGCATCACCGCCATGCTCGCCAGCCCCATCAGGTCGATGCGGCGCAGCAGGTTCGCCTCGCCTTTCTGGCGCGGAATGAACCGCCACACGAGCACGACCGCAACAATTCCGGGAATGACGTTGAGCAGGAACAGAAAGTGCCAGCTCATGTGCCCGGTGATCCAGCCACCCAGCGTCGGCCCGATGGATGGCGCGAGCGTGGCGACCATACCGATCATCACCTGTTGTGTCATTGACCGGCCACCGGGGAACAGCGTGAAAGCCGCCGCCATGGTCGACGGCACCATGGCGGCGCCGACAAAGCCCTGGATGCACCGGAAGAAGACAAGGGAATCCAAATCCCACGACATGGCGCACAGAACGCTGGACACGGTGAAGGCCGCAGCCGACATCATGAACAGACGCCGCAGGCCAAAGACGCGGTTGAGGAAACCCGAAAGCGGGATACCGACAACTTCGGCGATCAGGTAGCCGGTCTGCACCCAGGCAATTTCATCGCTGCTGGCCGAGACCCCTGCCTGGATCTGACGGATGGAACTGGCGACGATTTGCACGTCGAGGATCGACATGAACATGCCGATGACCATGGCAAAAAAGCCGATGTGAAGGGTGATCGGAATCTTGTCGCCGTCCGCCGGAACGGTGGCGTCACCCGTGCCCGTCGGGGCCGAACTGCTCATCTCACGACTTTGCCGGCTTGACGGTGACGACCGCCTCGACCGACAGGCCGGGACGCATCAGGCCGGTATCGAGCGCGGCCTTCGAGATGGCGACGCGCACGGGTACGCGCTGGACAATCTTGGTAAAATTGCCGGTGGCAGTATCCTGCGGGATCAGGCTGAACTGTGCGCCGGAGGCTGGCGCGAGCGAGTCCACAATGCCTTCGACCCTGAGATCGGGATAGGCATCGACATGCAGCGCGACCTTCTGGCCGGGCCGCATCTTCTCGACCTGCGTCTCCTTGAAATTGGCAATGACATAGGCCTGGTCCACCGGCACGATGGACAGCGCCTGCTGGCCCGGGCTGAGCAATTGTCCTTCCGATACGACACGGTTGGCGACGACGCCGGAAATCGGTGCACGGATTTCGGTGCGGCCCGCTTCCAGCTGCGCTGCCGTCACGCGGGCGCGCGCAGCTTCGACCTGCGCGTCTGCACCTGCGACGGCTGCTTCGGCGGCAATAATGTCCTGACGGGCCCGCGCAAGACCGGCCTCGGCAACATGCAGCTGGCTCTTCTGGGTCGTGACCGCAGCGGAAGCGCGGTTCGCTTCGGCACCTGCGGCATCGGACTCGGCCTGCGCTGTTTCGAGACGGGCGGCGGGATAGTGGCCTTTGCCGGCAAGCTCTGTGTAGCGTGTGAGATCGTCGGTCGCGAGTTTCTCGTTTGCCTGCACGGACTGAACCGTCGCGCGGGTCTCGGCGAGCCGATCCGTCTGGGCCGCGATCTCGGCCAGGGCAGACGCTTCGAGCGAGCGCCTGGACGCAACTTCGGCGCGCGCCTGCGCGGCCTGCGCCCCGGCCTGTGACAGGGCGGCTTTGGCTTCCGACAGGCGGGCGGCGTAATCTGCGCCCTCTATCACGACCAAAAGGTCACCCGCCTTCACGGCCTGATTGTCCTTTACCGCGACGGTCTCGACATAGCCCTGGATCTTGGAGGAAACCGTGGTGATGTCAGCCCGGATATAGGCATTGTCGGTGGTCACTTCGAAACGGCCCGTTGTCCACCAGCCGACGCCTTTCCAGACGGCAAACAGCGCCGCAATCCCCGCAAGGGCGTAGATGGCGTAACGCCGGTAACTGACGGGCGGCGCAGCGACCGCAGCGTCAGCATCATTGCTGGCTGCCGGCACATCGCCCTTCTCGGCTTCCTTCACCGGCTCGACGACTTTCGGAACGGACGGAAATGGCTTGAGCGCCATCTGAATACCTCATCACAGGGTTGCCGCGTTGGAACTTTGGCGAGTGTAATATTGATTACACTCGAAAAATATGTAATGTCAATTACGGTTTCTAGTGGCAGTCTTGAAATCAGGCAGAGAAAGGACCCAAACAGGCATGGACACCGCTGGCACGATGGATACGCGAAACACTGAACCGGTCAGCCGCGGCGACAAACGACGCGCAGCCTTTATTGCGGCAGCGCGCGAGGTGTTTCTCGAGCAGGGATATGAAGCCGCCAGCATGTCGGACATCGTTCAGCGCGCCGGTGGATCACTGTCGACACTGTATTCACAATTCGGCGACAAGCAGGGCCTGTTCCTGGCCATGCTCGACGAGCGCATCCGCCAGATCACAGCCAGCATGGGGGTTGAATTGTCGGCCCATGCGCCGGTCGCAGACGGCCTGCGCCGGATTGGACAGCAATTCACCAGCAAGCTGCTCGAGCCCGAATCGCTTGAAATGTATCGGCTGATTCTTGGGCTTGCCCGGAAATTCCCCGAGATTCCAAGGGAATTCGTGCGGCGCGGATCCGACCGTGTGCGCCAGGCACTCGCCGACTACCTGATCGATCGTGTCGACGCCGGAGAAATCCATCTCGACGACCCTCACAGGGCCGCCAGCCTGTTCCTGGAAATGAGCCGCGCCGGCCTGGTGAACCGCGCGCTTATGGACGACGACGTTCGCCCGGGCCCGGAAGAAATCAAGGCCTCGGTCGACATGGTCGTCGACATGTTCCTGCATGGTGCCGTCCGATACCAGCCCAAGCCTGACGAGGCATCCAGCCAGGCAGATTGAAACTTTTCAGCGCAGGATTATTTTTGGGAACACGATAACGACAAGTGCGTTGGGTCTGCAGGTTAATTGCAAGGAGACTGACAATGAAAAACGCACTCAAAACGGCTGGTGCCATCGGCGCTGCTGCCATGGTCCTGTTCCTCTCGGCCTGTAACACTGTCGAAGGTGCCGGCCAGGACATCGAAGCGGCTGGTGACAAGATCGAAGAAACGGCTGACGCCAACAAGCCTGAATAGGCTGGGCTATCTGGCCTGAAATGCAAAAGCGCGCTGGTCCTGCCAGCGCGCTTTTTTCTGTTCGGCGGTTCAGAACTTCCGCTCTAGCCAGGACAGGATGTAACCGTTGAGAATGTCCGGGTATTCCTGCTGGACCCAATGGCTCGCATTCTTGATCATGTGCATTTCGAGATCGCTGCACCGCTCCGGCATGTCTGCTGCGAACTCCGGCCGCAGGCCCGGATCAAGTTCAGCTGTCAGCATGAGGCATGGCAGGTCAATCGGCACGACACCGACATCCGGATGCGCAGCCGCATTGGCATCGATATTCCGATACCAGTTGATACCGCCCCGATAGCCGGTTTTCGAATAGGCTTCGACATAGTGCTCGAACGTCGCGTCATCGAGCAGCGGCTTGCCCAGCCCGTCCGGTGATGAGGGGTCGAGGAACGGGTTCGCATGCAGTTTGCCATCGGCAAACGCATGCTTGTAGAGGTCCGCCAGCGGCGCGCCGCCCCGCATGATTTTCGCCACGATTGAACGGGCGTGCGGGTCCATGACTGTCTCGGCGAGATCGGGGATCTGGAACCAGGAGACGTATTGGCGCTCGACATCACCATCCACCGCAGCGGTGTGTATCGCCACACTCGGCATGGGCATGTAGGGGGTGCAAACACCCACCATTCCCGCGACCCGGTCAGGATGCAGAACCGGCATCGCCCAGGCAATGAAACCGCCCCAGTCATGGCCGACAAAGACCGCTTTTTCGATACCCAGCGCATCCAGCAGGGCGACAAGATCGCCCGTCAGTTCAGACATGCTGTAAGCCTCGACCGGATGCGGGCATGAACTGTCGCCATAGCCGCGCATGTCGGGCGCGATGACATGATATCCCGCGTCAGCCACAACAGACAGCTGGTGTTGCCAGCCGATCGCAAGATCAGGAAAGCCATGCACGAAGACAACAGCCGGCCCGCTGCCCGCCTGAAGTGTCGAGAGATGAAAATCCGGATCCCCGGCGCGGCCGGGAAGCTTGATATCGCTCCGCGTGACGGTCGGATTCACGAAACGAGTCCTGTCTCGTAAGCCTGATTGAGGTTGGCAGCCGCTTGCGGCCCACGGATGAGTTTGCCCGGCAGGTTTCCGGTTGGCGCGCCGTCCCGGTAGATCACCTGACCACTGCACAGGGTCGCGTGATACCCGGTGATCTTCTGCAGGAAGCGCTTGCCCTCTGCGGGAAGATCATACGTCATTTTCGGCTCGTGGATTTCAAGGTTGTCGAAATCAATGACATTGATGTCGGCCTTCATACCAACGGCAATGACGCCGCGATCATTCAGTCCGTAGCACTCCGCCGTGCGGCGGGTCTGGTTTTCCACCAGTTCCTCGATCGGAATACGCGCGCCCCGCGTGCGGTCGCGCGCCCAGTGCGTCAGCAGGAATGTGGGAATGCTGGCATCACTGATCAGGCCGCAATGCGCGCCACCATCAGCCAGACCATAAATGCTGTTCGGGTGGCGCATCAGTTCGGATGTCGCATCGAGATTGCGATCCACATATCCCAACATGGGCAGGTAGATCAGGTTCCCGGTCTCGGACGTCATGATGTCGTACAGAAGTTCCTGCGGGGTGCAGCCCTTCTTTTCGGCACGGGCGGCGATGCTCTCTTCGGGCGCCGGCTCGTAATTCGGCTTTTCCCCGAGTGGAAACATCTGTTCGAACCCGACGGTGAACATCGCGAGCAATCCATCCGCTTTCGAGAAGTCCGGCGCATCGTTCAGGATCGACTCGCGAACTTCAGGTGTGCGAAGGGCCGCGCGGCGTTCGTCGACCGACAGGCCATGCAGGGCGACAAAGCCGGGGTGCAGCAGGAAGGGATGAACGCTGCTTTCGAAACCGAGCAGCAGGCCCACGGGCCGCGGCGCGATCATGGGCGTCAGTTGCCCGCCCTCTGCGGCGTCTTCCTCGGCGGCCTGCAACAGGCGCCGCCACTGGTCGGGGTCGCCTGCGCTCTGGACCATGCTGAACAGGACACGTTTATTGACTTCCCGGCTCAGCGCCTTCATCCAGCCGATCTCGTATTCCTCGGGGACGTAGTCGCCGGCAAGCTGGAATACGCCATGCCCGACTTGGCCGAGCGTGCGGCCGATTTCAAAAAGCTCATCAGAGGCCGCGTACGTGCCGGGAACCACCTGGCCGTCCTTGGCCCGGTGCAGTGTCGTGCGCGAGGTCGAGAAACCGAGCGCGCCAGCCTCAAGGCCTTCCTTGACGATGTCTGCCATCTTCTGGATGTCATCGAGGCCTGCTTCTTTTACATTGGCATCCTCGCCCATCACATAGGCGCGCACGGCGCCGTGGGGGACTTGCGTGCCGATGTCGATGGCGAAGGACCGGCGCTCGAGCGCATCCATGTATTCGGGGAATGTTTCCCATTCCCAGCTGATCCCTTCAGCAAGGGCGGCACCGGGAATATCTTCGACACCTTCCATCAGCTGGATCAGGAAGTCGTGCTGGTCCGGGCGCACAGGCGCGAACCCGACACCGCAATTGCCGACGACAACAGTGGTGGTTCCGCTCCAGCCTGCAGGCGTCACATAAGGATCCCATGTCAGCTGGCCATCATAGTGCGCGTGGATATCCACCCAACCCGGAGTCACCAGCAATCCCGTGGCATCGATTTCTTCGCGCGCCGGGCCCAGATTGTCGCCGATGGCAGAAATCACACTGCCATTGATGGCGACGTCCGCCTTGATCGCGGGTGCGCCGGTGCCGTCAATCACGGTGCCGCCGCGGATAATCAGATCGTGCATGGGGATTCCTGTCCTGTTTGGTCGGGTGCGCGCTTGCTTCCGAACAAATAGAACCAGACCTCGTGACAGCTGTCAATTTAATAGAAGGCCGACCGCCTCAACGCGGCAACATGCCATCGAGCAGTATACCGACAATCATTTCAGCCTGCTCCCGGACGCTTGCAGCCTTCGCCGAGCCGGCGTCTTCATTCAGGCGGGCGGCCAGGTCGGGGAAGGCAAACATGCTGCCGGCGCCATGGTTGATCAGGAAATAGAGCAGGCCCGGCGGGGGCTTCCGGATCCGACCCTGGGCTGCCAGGCTATCGAGCCAGGACTCGGTAAAAGCGTCGGCCGGTTTGATAAAGCGGGTGAAGAGATAATCGAAGCGCGGACCGGGATGACTGGCTTCCTGGTTAATGATCTGCAGCAGAGCGGGCTGAAGCGCGCCGAGTTCCAGAATGCGGACCAGCAAGCCCCGCAGGATAACCAGTTCATCATCGCCGAGCGCCTTGCCCTCGCGGACGATCTCCTCGTCCAGCTTGCCAAAGCCGTAGTCGACGGCAGCATACCAGAGACTGGATTTGGAGCCGAAGCGCTGGGGGATCAGGTTGTGACTGATATTGAGCCGGCGCGCGACATCGCGGACCGAGGTGCCGTCGAAACCGTTTTCACCGAACGCGCGCAGAACGGCGTCAAGCAGTACGTCATCCGACACGACGTCAGCGTCATCCTGGCCGGGACGGCCTCTTGGTCGTGTCGTCATGGATCTTGCGCCTTCAGTCATCGTCACAATCGGCCAATACTATGCCGGGACACGGGCCATACCAAATTCCCTGAACGCCAGACACAAAAAAACCCGCCTCACGGATGAGACGGGTTTTCTGTATTTGGGTGCGGGAACAGGATTTGAACCTGTGACCTTCAGGTTATGAGCCTGACGAGCTACCGGACTGCTCCATCCCGCGTCAACTGTATGAGCATTTAAGGCGCTGGGCCCTGAAATGCAAATCCGGCCCGCCATTTCCAGGCTGAGGCCGGACAAGAGCCGTGTGGACCGAGGTCCGTCACGGCAGGCCATCGCGAGATGGCCCTTCGAAGTAAAGGAAAGATTTGTGTCTGCAAGAGGCATTATACTTACTGATTTCTG
>NZ_JBBKXE010000117.1:0-5302 GCF_037969335.1 Hyphomonas sp.
CCCTGGCCCGCAGCGGTGCCCCCCACTCTCCTTCCCCCTTGGAGTGGGGGGCTGCGCGCGCAGAGCCGTTCAGAGAACGAGGGGCGCAATCCAATAGCCAATCGCGGTGATCACGCCGATGCCGATCAGGTTGATGGCCAGTCCCTTGCGCATCATCGTCTGGATCGGAACCTGCCCTGTCGAATAGACGATGGCATTCGGCGCCGTCGCAACCGGCAGCATGAACGCGCATGAGGCGGCCACAGCCGCGGGTCCCAGCAGGCTTTCCGGCGCCATGCCGACGGCAACCGCCAGTGCGCCAAGGATGGGTGCCAGCGTCGTCATCGTGGCGACATTGCTCGTCAGTTCTGTCAGGAAGATCACCAGCATCACGACGACCGCAATAAACAGGATCGGTGGAAACGACGACATCACCGACAAATGACTACCCAGCCATTCGGACAGTCCGGTCCGGGAGACGGCATTGCCCAGCGCAATGCCGCCGCCAAACAGCACCAGCACGCCCCATGGCAGGCGCTCGGCTTCTTGCCAGCTTAGCAGCGCACGTTTCTCTCCACCGCCCGCTGGCACGATGAACATCATCACACCCCCGGCAATGGCAATCATCATGTCGACTTCTGCGCCATTGAATCCCTTCGGGACACTCCAGCCGACCGCATCGATCAGGTCCACCGTCCACAGGCGCGACACCCAGAGCAGGGCGACAACACCAAAAACCAGTGCTGCCCGGAATTCCGGCTGCGTCATGCGGCCGAGCGAGCGGAGTTGCTCACGCACCCGCTCGACGACGGCGTGGCCGCCTTCAAGTTGCGGCAAGCTGCGCGTCACAGCCCACCAGGCAATGGGTATCATCACGGCTGCTGCCGGAATACCGAACGCCATCCATTGCGGAAAGCCGATACTCGCGCCCATTTCGACCTGCAGCCAGTTTATGGCGATCAGGTTTGTCGGTGTACCAATGGGGGTGGCGACACCGCCGATCGATGCCGCGTAGCAGACGCCCAGCAACAATGCCGCAGCGAACTTGCCACTTTTGTCGCCAAGGGCGTGCGCCGCCGACAGCGCAATGGGCATCATCATCAGTGTTGTGGCCGAATTGGATATCCACATCGACAGCATGGCAGTCGCCAGCATGAAGCCGAAAATCAGTGATTTCGGCGCAGCGCCAACGCGTGCGATGACGTTCAGGGCGATACGCTTGTGCAGGTCCCACCGTTCGATCCCCATGGCGATGATGAACCCGCCGAGCAGCAGCAGAACGATATAGTGTGCATAGTCCGCTCCGACCTGTCTGGGCGTGCCCGCTTCGACCAGGGGCAGTACGACAAGTGGCAACAATGATGTCGCCGGAATAGGTATCGCCTCGGTTGCCCACCATGTCGCCATCAGCACCATGAGTGCTGCCGTGCCCCACGCGGCGGGGTTCAGGCCGTCCGGCGGCCCGAGCAACAGCATGAGCCCGGCCACAACCGGCCCTACAACCAATCCGATTTTTTGCGCCCCCATGCCTCCCGTCAGCTCCCCGCCATCGCCTTGAAGCCGGCCTCAAGGTCGGCAATGAGATCGCTCACCGCTTCCAGGCCCACATGGACGCGCAGCAGTGGACCGGCCCGCTCATCGGTCCAGCTTCCCTTCGTGCGCGTTAATTGCTCGTCGCAAGGAATGATCAGGCTCTCGAATCCGCCCCAGGAGAATCCCATCGCGAACAGGTGCATGGCATCGAGGAACCGTTCCATGCCGCCCTCCGGCACAGGATTGAGCACCACGCCGAACAGGCCGTTCGCGCCGCTGAAATCGCGTTGCCACAGCGCATGATCCGGAGACGATGGCAGGGCAGGGTGCAGCACCTCGGAAACTTCCGGGCGCCCATCCAGCCAGTGCGCAATCTCGAGACCGGCGGCCTCGTGCGCCTTCAGCCGTGTCTTGAGTGTGCGTAAGCCGCGCAGGCATAGATAGGCGTCGTCAGGCGACAGGCTGATGCCCCAGTCTTCCGACAGCGCGTCCAGCCGACCCGCCATGCCGGGAGTGCTGGTCATCACGGCGCCGCCAAATGCATCGGAATGGCCCGCTGCATATTTGGTCAGCGCCTGCACCGACAAGTCCACCCCCAGCGCCAACGGCTGGTGGTGCAGGCCTGCGCCCCAGGTATTGTCCATGATGGTGCGAATGCCGCGCGCCTTGGTGATCTCGACGATGGCAGGCGTATCACTGATCTCGAATGTCAGTGAGCCGGGTGATTCCAGGAAAATGGCTTTCGTATTGTCTTGTATCAGGTCAGCGATTCCGGCGCCGATGCGCGGATCAAAGCGCGTCGTTTTCACACCCATGGCAGGCAACCGTCGCTCGCAGAATCTTGCTGTCGGTCCGTAGGCACTATCCGGGAACAGGAGGTGATCGCCGTTCCGAACGCATGCGGCAATGGCCAGCGAACAGGCCTGCAAGCCGTTGGTTGCGAGCCGTGTATAGGTCGCGCCTTCCAGCGCGTTCATCGCCGCTTCCAGTTCGCGGTGAACGGTCAGTCCCATCCGGCCATAAGTCGGCTTTGGGCCGTAAAGACTCTCTTCGGTCGAAAAAAGCACTGTCGACGCGCGTTCCACGGGCGGGTTTACGGTCACCCGTCCCAGTCGCTCCATACGTGTGTGGATAAGGCGCGTTTCCGGTTGTTTCATTTTGCGTCCGTCGCAATCGGGCGCGCCGGATCAGAGGCCCATTCCGTCCACGACCCATCATAGACGGCCACGTCCCAGTTTCCGAGCCGTGCCAGCGCCAGCGCGGCGATGGCCGCGGATACGCCCGACCCGCACGTCGTGACGGTGGGCGCCTTTGGATTCTTGAACAGCGAGGCGAGCTTGTTCGCCGCCAGCATATGGCCGTCTTCCGTCACCAGCGCGCTGCCGGGGAGGTTGACGCTGCCGGGAATATGCCCGGAGGCGAGGCCTGCGCGCGGCTCGGGTTCGCGACCGAAAAAGCGGCCATCCGGGCGCGAGTCGACAATCGTGGTGCGCGCCGACCCGACCAGTTTCTCCAGCCCGGTTGCATCCATTACGAGATCGGCCCGCACGCGGGGCGTGAAGTGGCGTTCGCTGACCATCGGCGGCAGGTCTTCAAGCGCCCCACCTGCTTCGACCCATGCGTTGAGGCCACCGTCCAGCACGCGGACATCCGTATGGCCCATCACGCGCAGCATCCACCATGCGCGGGCAGACGCGAAGAAACGGTTCTGGTCATAGACGACGATACGGTTGCCATCGCCGACGCCCAGCTTGCGGACGCGCGATGAGAACTTCACGGAATCCGGCAGCATGTGCGGAAGCGGCGAGGATGTATCGGCGATGTCGTCGATGTCGAAATGGGTGGCGCCGGGAATGTGTCCGCGCGCCCAGGCCTGGCGCCCGGTTTCCGGCGGGTTTGTGAAGTCCGCGAAATAGGTCGCGTCCAGCACGCGCACATCCGGTGCGTCAAAATTCTTGATCAGCCAATCGGCATTGACGAGGGGGTCTCCCGATTCCATTGATTTATGTCTCCATCCATGGCGGCACCGGCAGGTCCTTCGATCTCAGGAATTCCGGATTGTACAGTTTCGATTGGTAACGATTGCCATAGTCGCACAGCACCGTCACGATCGTATGTCCCGGGCCGAGGTCGCGCGCCATCTTGACCGCGCCGGCCACATTGATCCCGGCCGAGCCGCCGAGGCAAAGGCCTTCCTTTTGAACCAGCGCGAACAGCACGTTCAATGCTTCGGTATCGGAACAGCGATACGCGCGGTCCACTTCAATGCCTTCAAGATTGGCCGTGATGCGGCCCTGTCCGATTCCTTCGGTAATCGACGTGCCTTCGGACTTCAATTCGCCGCTCGTGAAATATTCGTACATCGCCGCGCCGCCGGGATCAGCGAGGCCGATCTGCACTGACTTGCGCTTCTCTTTCAGCGCCATCGAAACGCCGCCGAGCGTGCCGCCGGACCCGACCGCGCAGATGAACGCGTCCAGCTTGCCGTCAGTCTGGTTCCAGATTTCCTGGCCCGTCGTGTAGTAATGGGCTTTGCGGTTTGAGACATTGTCGAACTGGTTGGCCCAGATCGCGCCATTCGGTTCCGATTTCGCAAGGTCCTCGGCGAGGCGTCCTGAAAACTTGATGTAATTGTTCGGATTGGCATAAGGCACGGCGTCGACCTCGATGAGTTCTGCGCCGAGCAGTCGGATGGCGTCCTTCTTTTCCTGGCTCTGCGTACGCGGCATCACGATCACGACGCGATAGCCGAGCGCTGCGCCAACAAGCGCCAGCCCGATACCCGTATTGCCGGCTGTGCCTTCGACAATTGTGCCGCCGGGCTTCAATTGGCCCGCGGCTTCGGCGTCTCGCACGATCCCCAGCGCCGGGCGATCCTTGACCGATTGTCCGGGGTTCAGGAATTCGCATTTTCCGAGGATTTCGCATCCGGTTTCGTCAGATACCGCGTTGAGGCGGAGCAGGGGCGTGTTGCCAATCAGGTCAACAACGGAGCGGTAAGTGGTCATGCGGTCGGTCCGGTTCAGTTTGGGAGGTCTTGTCAGACCAAGCTAGGGTGCAGCGCGGCAATGCACAACTGCGTCGATGGCGCATTGTAAGGTGATCCAATTGGCCCTCGGCGCCGTAAGCCAGTTCATTGAACACACTAATCGGACAGGGACCCGCCCTTGCATAACCAGGATTCATACGCGTCCTTCATGATGGACCATGCCGCCGGTAACCATGCCGACGCCATGACGCTTGCGGGCGACCTGCACATATTGCTCAGCCCCACAGGGTCTGAAACGGCCAGGCTCTGGTCGATTGTCGGTGGTGCACTGCTCGAAAGGGACCAGAGACCAGCCGGGCGTCCCAATACGCGGTCGAAACGCCGCTTGCGACCCCGCAGGAATACCGCGACGGCCAGCGAGCTACTGGCTTTGTCAGACGGCGCGCCGTTGCCGTGGAAACGCGGTCTGTCAGGCGTTTCCTACGCAAACACGGCCACCCGGGGCGCCAAGTTCATGAAACTCGAGCCCGGACAGTCCGCACCGACCCATGGTCATGGCGCGCTCGAAGCAACCGTTGTGCTGCAGGGACGTTTCAGTGACGGGCATGGCGTTTATTCCCGGGGAGACCTCGTGCTGGGCGAACCGGGCATGCGCCACAAACCTGCCGCCGTGGGCGACGAGCCCTGCATCTGTTTCGTCGCCGAGACCAGCAACCCGCTATGGAACCTGTTCCGATGATTCGTCGCGCCCTTACCGCCCTCGCCCTGGTCCTTCTCGCTACCCCCGCGATGGCCGACAAT
>NZ_JBBKXE010000118.1:0-5569 GCF_037969335.1 Hyphomonas sp.
CTTCCTCCCCCCTCCAGACAGCGCTCGGCCTGCGCCTCGCCACCCTGCTCGCCTTCCCGTTCGGCGTTGTCCTTGTGGCCCTGATGCAGCGCAGCGCGCTGATGATCGTGCTGCTCGCAGCGGGCATGATCGGCGTCAGCCTGGTCGAACGCTTTCGTCTCGCCCGGCTCACCGGATCACCCGCACCTGTCACGCTTGCCGGCTTGCTGCCCGGATTCGCCGTGCGCCTTGGCGGCCTGGCCGGCCTGTTCATCGTCCTCCTCGGCATCCTCGCTTTGTTCCGCGACACGTCCCTCGCGCGCGGCCTCGGCCTTGAAGACGTGGCTATCCTTGTCGGCGTCACCGGTTTTGCCCTGGCGGCCAACGCGATCAGCGCCCGGCTCGCCACAACTGAGGTCAGCAGCGTTCTGTCTACCCTGAACGCCTCGTTCCGTGAGGCCAATCCCGGCGCAGGCAGTGCAGATGGCGAGATCATTGAAGGCGAATTCTACGATCCCGAAACCGGGCCCGATTCTCCCCCTCGCCGCTGAAACGGACTTGATATATATACCGCCGGAACGCGGGCGGAGCACACTTCAAATGACTGAATTTATTGGCTTTTTGGCCGCGATCCTGACCACGGTCTCGTTCGTGCCCCAGGCCGTCCAGATCCTGCGCACCCGCGAAACCGGCGGCATCTCCCTCATCATGTACGTCCTGTTCACCGCCGGCATCGCCGCCTGGCTCGCCTATGGAATCATGATTGCCAGCGTCCCGGTCATCCTCGCGAACCTCGTCACTATCGTGCTCGCCGGAACGATCCTCACCCTCAAGGCCCGCGCCGTCATGGCCGCCCGCCGGCCTGCGCGTCAGCCCATCGTCCACGGCGCCACCGCCGCCACGTCCGCCCCCATCGCCTGATAATACAGCCGCTGGATCTGGCGCGTCACCGGCCCCGGCTTGCCGCTGCCGATGGCCTGCCCGTTTATCGCAATCACCGGCGCAATCATCGCGCCCGCAGACGTCGTGAACGCCTCCTTGGCGCCCAACGCCTCGTCCGGCGTGAAGGCGCGTTCGACAAGATGAAGGCCTGACCCTTCCAGCAGGTCCAGCACCCCTGCCCGCGTGATCCCCGGCAGGATGGACGGCGACAGGTCCCGCGTCACCAGCTGCCCTTCGGCATCGACAATCCAGGCATTGGCCGAGGCCGCCTCGGTCACGCGCCCATCCTCCACGAGGAAGGCCGTGTCCGCACCTGCGTCCCGCGCAGCCCGGTAGGCCAGCGCCTGCGACAGCAGCTGGGTCGTCTTCATGTCGCGCCGCTTCCAGCGCGTATCGTCCAGGAAGACCGCCCTGATCCCGTCCCGCGCGGCCTCGCCAATCAGCGGACGGGCGTCCGCATACAGGAATACGGTCGGCTCGAATTCCTCCGGCCCGGCAAAGTCGCGCATGCCATAGGCCCCCGCCGTAACCTGCAAATAAATCAGGCCTTCGGTCAGGGTATTATAGTCGATCAGATCGCGGTGAACCTTGCCCCAGCCCTCACCCTTCAGGGGGTTCGGAATGCCAATTCCGGCCAGCGTGCGGTCGAGGCGCGACATATGGCCCCCGAAATCGACAAGGTGTCCGCCATACACGGCGGTCACTTCATAGGCGGCATGGGCAAACAGGAAGCCCCGGTCGAAGGGCGATATACGAGCATCCGCTGCAGAACAGAAGGCGCCGTTTAGGTAGGCCGTGGTGCATATTGTCATTTTTGTCACGCTGATCCGGTTGCGTTATTGTGCGCCGCAACAAATGCCTTGCATCCGAGCGGGCGTGAAGCCAAGGTGCCGCGACCCGGGGGCTTTGTGAAGACACGCAATAAACGTGCGCACTCTGTCTCCTGACGTGAACTTGGAGGATTGGAATTTCAATTATGGGCAGAGAACAGAAAGACATTTACGCGATGGGCGAAATTCCTCCGGAATTTCACGTCCCGAAAATGATGCACGCGTGGGCCATCCGCCGCGAGCGCCACGGTCGTCCGTCGACCGCGATGCAGCTCGAGCAGGTTCCCGTCCCGGAAATTGATTCCGACGAAGTGCTCGTCCTCGTGATGGCCGCAGGCGTCAATTATAACGGCATCTGGGCCGCCCTCGGCGATCCGATTTCCGTGTTCGACGTGCACAAGCAGGACTACCATATCGCAGGCTCCGATGCCGCCGGCATCGTCTGGGCCGTCGGCCGCAAGGTCACCCGCGTGAAGCCTGGCGACGAAGTTGTCATCCACTGTAACCAGGATGATGGCGACGACGAGGAATGCAATGGCGGCGACCCGATGTTCTCGCCATCCCAGCGCATCTGGGGCTATGAAACGCCGGACGGCTCGTTCGGCCAGTTCTGCCGCGTGCAGGCCCGCCAGTGCATGCCGCGCCCGAAACACCTGACCTGGGAAGAAAGCGCCTGCTACATGCTGACGCTCGCCACGGCCTACCGTATGCTGTTCGGCCATCGCCCGCACATCGTGAAGCCGGCCGACAATGTGCTCGTCTGGGGTGCCTCGGGTGGCCTTGGCAGTTTCGGCGTCCAGCTCTGCGCCGTCACCGGGGCCAATGCGATCGGCGTCGTCTCAAGCGACGAGAAGAAGGATCACGTGCTGGGCCTCGGCGCCAAGGGCGTGCTCAACCGCAAGGATTTCAATTGCTGGGGCCAGCTGCCCACGGTCAACGGGCCTGAATTCAACGACTATATGAAAGAATCCCGCAAGTTCGGCAAAGCCATCTGGGAGCATACGGGCAAGAAGGATGTCGACATCGTGTTCGAACACCCGGGCGAGTCCACCTTCCCCGTCTCGGTCTTCGTGGTGAAGCGCGGCGGCATGGTCGTTATCTGCGCCGGCACGACCGGCTTCAACCTCACCATGGACGCCCGTTTCCTCTGGATGCGCCAGAAACGCGTTCAGGGCAGCCACTTCGCCCACCTGAAACAGGCCAGCGCCGCCAATGATCTCGTCATCAACCGGCGTATCGACCCCGGCATGTCGGAAGTGTTCACCTTCGACCAGATTCCGGCGGCCCATGACAAGATGCTCGACAACAAGCACCTGCCCGGCAACATGGCCGTCCTCGTCACCAGCCCGAAACCCGGCCTGCGCACCGTCGAAGACGTGCTGGAAGTCACGGGACAGATCTAAACGCTCATTCCGGCCGGTAACAGGCGGAGCCGTCACAGGAGACGCTCCGCCTGGCACTGCCGTGCGATCGCGAACGCATATCCTGCACCGTATTCCTTTCAGGCATCTCGCGCGGCGGCTTCAGTCGTGGCGCAAGCGTCAAGCGCCGCTTGGCTGGCCGGGATTGACAGGGCCATCCAGTTACTTTGAGAACCGGAGAAGAAAAACGATCCAAAGGGGCGGGCGTATGCAGGAAAAAATGGGCAGCGGGAACCTGCTCGATGGCCGGGGCCGGCTTGAAGCGTGCGGCTGGGCCACGTCGGAAGTGCGCCGCTATGATCGCGGGGCAATCCGCGCGCATCCGCTCAGGACCAAGGAATGGGACTATTATTGCGTCCTGACGGACCGGTACGGCCTGGCGCTCACGCTGGCCGACAATGACTATCTCGGATTTGCCGGGATTACCTGGCTGGACTTCGAAACGCCCTCGTCCTGCGCCCAAGACGTGGTTGTCCCGCTGCCAATGGGCAAGTTCGGCCTGCCTGCCAGTGCTGACAGCGGAGATGTCATCTTTTCCCACAAGACACTCGAGATGGCCTTTCGGCACGTTCCGGGCGGACGCCAGCTGACCGTCAAGGCGCCCGGCTTTGACAAGGGGCGCGGCCTCAGCGGCGAGATCTTCCTGCGCCAGCCCGAAATGGACAGGATGGTGATCGCCACGCCCTTCCCCGGCGCGCCAAAGGCCTTTTACTACAACCAGAAGATCAACTGCCTGGCCGCTGAAGGCGAGATCGTGATCGGGTCGGAGACGTTCCCGTTCCAGCCCGACCGGGCCTCTGGCGTCCTCGACTGGGGACGCGGTGTCTGGACCTATGACAATACCTGGTATTGGGGCTCTGCCTCAGGTCACCTGAATGGCCGCCCCTTCGGATTCAATATCGGTCACGGGTTTGGCGATACATCGGCTGCCAGCGAGAACATGCTGTTTCTCGACGGCACTGCGCACAAGCTGGACGCGGTCACGTTCCATTTGCCGGACGGCCCTCTGGACAAGGCCCCCTGGCGTTTCAGCAGCAATGACGGACGTTTCGAAATGACCTTCGCACCGGTCCTGAACCGGGATGCCCATGTCAATCTGGGCGTCATGGAAACTCGGCAGGATCAGGTCTTCGGACATTTCAGCGGTGATGTCGTGCTCGATGATGGCACAAGCCTCCATATCGATCGCCTCCTCGGCTTTGCCGAAGAAGTGCATAATCGCTGGTAGGCTCGCAGGTAAAAACCGGCTCCCGGAGGAGCCGGCTTTCTCTTTATCCGAATCCAGCCCTGTCTCAGGTCAGGCGGTCGGCGAACGACTCGCCTTCGCGGGCGCTGCGAAGGGCGTCCTGCAGCAGTGCCCGGGACTGTCCCTGCACCTCGCTTTTCTCCAGCCGATCCTCGATCGCCTTGGCCAGGTGTTCCTCGCCATCATCGACGGCTTCAAGCGCAGCCTTTTCATCGTCGCGGAACAGCGACACGAATTGCGTGAACCCGCGGTGCAGTGTGCCAAGCGTGCCACCATCCGTCTGGGGTTCGCCGCCGAGGCTGCGGACATGGTGCTGGAAGCGGCTGACAAGGTCGGCGCGCTCATTCGCCCGCTGCTGGAATTGCGCACGCAGGGCGTAGCCGTCATCGGCCAGGTCGCAGCACTTTTCATAGCCCTTCTTGCTGTCAATGAGCACCTTGGTGACGTCATTGAGAGCGTCGATTTCTGTATGCAGGGTTTGGTTGGTCATGTGGGTCTCCGTTAATTTGAACGATGCCCACTAACCGGGATACGCCGCGCCGGGTTCCAACAGAGATGATGAAATTCTGGCAAGGCGGGTGCTCCACACAGGCCTTGGCCGCGTCTGGCAAGCCCACAAAGCAGGTCCGCGCGGCGCGCCTCTCCACCCCCTTCTCCGACCCATACCTCGCCTGCGCTATACTGCGGCCCATGAGCCATCCGCCCGACTTGATCCATCACGGCCTCGAACAGGCGCGCCTTGCGCTATGGGCGGTCATCAACATGACGAACGCCCACCTGCGCCCGCTCACCTTGCGGCGCAGCCTGAAGCGACGCGCCTCCGGGCGGCTGAAACAGATCGAAATCATCGTGCGGCGCTTGCTCACCCTGATGGCGCTGGCCCTCACCCTGCCAGCGGTCCGCCCGCGGACCGGCCTCACCCCTGCCACTACCGCACCACTCCCCGAGGGCACCGAGATCGTCACCTTCCCGGCCCCGAACCGTTTCGCCCTGTCGGGACGGGTGCAGCCGACCGTCGCCCCCGAAGCCTCCGTGCTTTTTCCGGGGTGTGTCCGGGCATACGGCCTGGTGCCCGCCGCCCCCTTCCTCGCCCGGGTCAGCGCCCTCTACAAGGTGCTCGAAGCGCCGGACCTCTACGCCAAACGCCTGGC
>NZ_JBBKXE010000119.1:0-36218 GCF_037969335.1 Hyphomonas sp.
GGCATGACAAACCTCGACGAGATCGACCCGGCCGAAGAACACCGCACCTATCGAGCTCAGCCTTACTGGCAGCGCATGATGACGATCGCATCGCATCGGCCACTTTCTTTGCGTCGCAATCCGACTTCGAACTGGCCGGCGACCTGAAAGTCTTCACCGACGGCCCGGGCCGCGGCTATCTCGAAAGCGTCATCGACGAGAATGGCGGCGTGATGCCCGGCGCGATGATGTATGAGACCTTCAACTGGCTGCGCCCGATCGACCTCGTGTGGCGCTACGTGATCGACCAGTACATGCTGGGCAAGGCGCCCCGACCGTTCGACCTGCTCTACTGGAATGCCGACCAGACCAACATTCCGGGCGAAGTGCACAAGCGCTACCTGAAGGATTGTTATTCCGACAACAAACTGTCCAGCGGTGATTTCGACCTGCTTGGGGAAAAGATAGACCTGAAGAACGTCAAGATCCCGGTCATGGTGCAGGCCAGCCGCGATGACCATATCTGTCCGTTCGAGAGCGTGTATCGTACGGCCACCGTATTCGGCGGCGACACGAAGTTCGTCCTGTCTGGCTCCGGTCACATTGCCGGCGTGGTGAACCATCCGGACAGCAAGAAATACCAGCACTGGACCGGCGGCAAGATCACGCCGACCGGCGCAGAATGGCTGGAGACAGCCGAGGAGCACCCGGGTTCCTGGTGGCCCTATTGGTGGGACTGGCTGCGGCCAAAGTCCGGCAAGAAGAAAGCCGCTGTCGAACCGAAGGACATGGGACTTGGCGCCGCGCCCGGCTCATACGTTCGTGTGCGCCTCCAGGACATCAAGCTTCCCCTGAAATAGTGCCGGCAGCTTGCTGTCGTTTCAGTGCGACAGCAAGAGCGGAACTTTCGATGTGCGAAGCAATGTTCGGGTGACGCCCGGCAGGATGGACTGCTGAAGGCGCGAGTGCCGATAGCCGCCCAGAACGATCAGGTCAGCGTCACAGGATGTCGCCAGATCGAGAAGGACATGCGGAACCGAGCGACCGGTACTGTCCTCGTTGCGGACCTCAACCTTATATCCATGCCGGGAGACGTGCGCACCGATATCCCATCCCGGGACTTGACCGTAACCTGTTTCACCAGGATTTGCGTCGACCGTCGCTATACAGACTTTCGCATCATCTGAGAGGACCAGCATGCTGTCATGCACGGCGCGGGCTGCTTCGCGACTGGCATCCCAGGCAACGACCGCGCGGTTACCGACTGTCTCGCCGGTCCAGTCTGCGGGCAGAACCAGAACCGGGCGACCGCCTCCCATCAGCACGCCTTCCAGCATGTCCGCATGAGGCTGCGCGTCCTGTTTATCAGGCGCGCGCACGATGACGAGATCAGCATGACGGGCATTCATGGCGGACAGCGCTTCGACGCGATTCGAAAACATCTCGAAGTGGCGCACTTCCACGGCCGGCTCTTTACCAACCTGCTTTTGCTCGAACGCGTCCCACGCCGCGATCATCGCGTTCCGCGCTTCCTGAAGCATGGACGCATAGACCTCGCCGGCACCGCCTATACCATAGCCCGTGAACATGGGCGGCAGAATCGTAAAGGCCGCACAGCTGAGGTGGGCATTGCGCGACGCCGCAAATGTACGCGCGAATTCGAATGCCTTCATGTCGTCTTCGGGCGACGACATACATACGCTAATATCTCTGATCTTCATGGTTTCCTCGCGCTGTTTTACATTCTGCGTCTACACGCCGCCGGGCCGCCGCACTTGATCCTGCTCAATCGCTGTGACCGGCCCGGTCGAAGGTCGGCGGTTTGTCAGGTGGCTCAAGAAAGAGCTGTGTTTCGGTCACCTTTCGTTTGACAGGCGGCCGGGGGAATTTTGTATGGGATGAAAGCGACGTCGTTCGGAGCCGGTATAGCAGCTGCAATCAGGACACTCCAATATGGAATTGAAGCTGAGCATACGTCTTGATACGCCAACGGGAGGCCGGTTCGGCCCGGGAAAGGCTGCCCTGCTCGAAGCAATACGAACGTCCGGCTCCATTGCGGGGGCTGCGCGCGCACTGGGCATGTCCTATCCGCGTGCGCTGAAGCTGGTCGAGAGCATGAACGTATTGTTTCGTTCGCCCCTGATTGAGTCGAGCCATGGCGGGAAGGATGGCGGCGGTGCCGTGCTTACCGAACAGGGGCTGAAAGTGCTTTCATTGTATGATGCGCTCTGCCAACAGGCGGAGGAGGCGACAAAAGCGAGCCGCCGCAAGATCGCGGCGATGATTTAGCCCTCCGGGGGCTAGTATCGATATAAATCACCATTTAGAACGATGAGATGCGTTCAGCCTCGCCCCTGGCAACTCATGAGCACCCCCAGGACGTGCTGGGCGCAGCGCTCGGCTTCGCCAAATCCGGCGCCGAGGTCGCGCTTGTCATCGTCACTGCGACCGAGGGCGGCGCGGTGCGGACACCCGGCGCCCTGATGGCGGTATCCCGGAACGGCGATTCTGCAGGCTATGTCTCAGGCGGATGCATTGATGCCGATGTCCGTCTGAACGCCGTGGAGGCGCTCAATTCCGGTCAGTTGCGCAAATTGCGATACGGCACGGGATCACCCTTCGTCGATATTCGCCTACCCTGCGGTGGCGCCATCGACATCCTGATTGTGCCGAACGTGACACCGGATACGATCTCCATCATGCACGACAGGCTCGACAACAGAGAGACTGTGCGGTTCGCCGTGCTGACCACGGGTGAGATCGCAATGGATGCCGTGCCCGGTGAAGCGCCCCTGTTCCGGACCGTCTACAAACCGAAGCTGTCGCTAAGGATCGCCGGCCGCGGTGCCGACTGTATCGCGCTGGCGCGGCTCGCATCTGCCACCGGGTTTGCGTTGCACCTGCAGCTCCCCGACGAAGCTGACTACGACGCTGTGCGATCTGCGGGGGTCGGATCCGTCACACGCCTCACGACGCCCTGCAGTCTTGCACCTGTCGAAGACGATCGCTCGACAGCGTTTGTATTGATGTTCCACGATGCGCACTGGGAAGCTGCGTTGCTCAAGCAGGCATTGCGCGGGCCGGCCTTTTTCATTGGCGCTGTCGGCAGCGCGAAGACCCATGCCAAGAGATGCGAGAGCCTGAGAGAGGCTGGGATGTCGGCGAATGATATCCAGCGGATCCGCGGGCCTGTCGGGCTCGTGCCATCCATGCGCGATGCGTCGATGCTCGCCATCTCCACACTTGCCGAGATTGTTGAAGCCTTCCACGCCAAGGAGGCCGTCCATGTTTGATCGCACCGCGATCCTGCTCCTCGCAAGCGGCCTGTCCTCCCGGTTCGGGGCGGGCGACAAGTTGATGGCCGATCTTGATGGCCGTCCCGTGCTCGCGCGCGCCGCTGGCGCGCTCGCCAACCGCTCCGTCGCCAAGCGTGTCGCCGTGGTCGGCACGGACCAGAGTGCGCGCAGGACCTGTCTTGAAGCTTTGGGATTCGAAATTGTTCTCAATCCGGCACCGGAGGACGGCCAGGGGAACTCACTTGCGATCGGCAGCCAATATGTCCGCGACGCGACCGATGCCGACAACGCGTTGATCCTGCTTGGCGATATGCCATTCGTGACGGACACGCATCTTGAAGGACTGGCCGAAGCGCTTTCGCAAGGCGCCAGTGCGGTGATGTCGGAAACCGGAGGCAGGCTTTCGCCCCCTGCCCTGTTCCGTCGCGATCATTTCGACAAGTTGGTGGCTGTTACGGGAGACCGGGGAGCCCGCCAGATTTTCGAGAACATCCCGATGAGACGAGTCGTGGCGGCCGCCCCTGACTTGCTGATGGATATTGATTGCGGCCTCGACCTTCAACGCGCAGAGGAGCTGCTGAATGGCTGACGGCTTGGTACTTCCAGGCAAGGCACCGCTGATTGACCGCTATGGGCGGCAGGTCACTTACCTGCGCCTGTCTGTGACCGATCGCTGTGACCTGCGCTGCACCTACTGCATGTCCGAGATCATGAAATTCCTGCCGAAGGCTGAGCTTCTCTCGCTGGAAGAACTAGACCGGGTCGCGACGGCTTTCGTTGAACGGGGCGTTCGCAAAATCCGGCTGACGGGCGGAGAACCACTCGTCCGCAAGGACATCGGATACCTGTTCGACCGTCTCGGGCGCCTCATGGGCCAGGGGCTGGACGAGCTCACGCTAACGACGAACGCCACGCTGTTGGCTGAGCATGCCGACGGCCTCATGCGCGCGGGTGTCCGCAGGGTGAATGTCTCGCTGGACTCGCTGGACCCTGCAAACTTTGCGGAGATCACCCGGCGCGGCGACCTGTCAAAGGTCCTGAATGGGATTGATGCTGCGCTTGAAGCCGGGCTCAAGATCAAGATCAACACAGTCGCGCTCAAGCACCAGAATGCCGCCGAAATCCCGCATATGGTCGAGTGGGCCCACGCGCGCGGCATGGATATGACATTGATCGAGGTCATGCCGCTTGGCGACACGGGCGAAGACCGTATCGACCAATATATTCCAGTGCCGATGATCCGCGATGACCTAGAAACGCGCTGGACCCTTACCGAGGAAACCAGCCGCGATCCGATCGCCGGTCCATCCCGCTATGTGCGTGTCAAGGAAACCGGGGGACGACTTGGCTTCATCACACCGCTTACCAACAACTTTTGCGCAGGTTGCAACCGGGTTCGCGTGACGTGCACGGGCCGCATCTACATGTGCCTGGGCCAGGATGACCATGTTGACCTGCGCGCCGCGTTACGCGAGTCGGCAGACCCGGCTGTTGCGCTTGATGCCGCCCTCGACAAGGCGCTTTTCGCTAAGCCGGAAAAGCATGATTTCGAAATCAAACGGCGCGGAAGCGCGCCGGCGCTTCCACGCCACATGTCCACGACGGGAGGCTAAGCGATGGCACGACTCCACTTCTTCGGACGGCTCATGGATGCGTTTGGTACCAACACCGAAACGGTCGCCCTGCCTGCGGGAATCAATGACACGTCTGCTCTCAGAGCCTGGCTGGACAATGAACGCCAGCTGGGTGGGCTTCTTTTGGAAAAAACCATTCGGGTCGCGATAAACGACACGATCGTGTCTGAGCCGTGGCCGATTGCGGACAGCGACGACATCGCATTCCTGCCACCGGTTGGCGGAGGGTGAACGTGATAAAGCTCACGGAATCCCCTTTTGATGCCGCAGAAGCGCTTCGCGACTTTGAAAAAAGCGCGATGGGCGCAGGCGCCATTGTGAGCTTTACCGGACTCGTCCGAGACACCAGCAAGCTTGGCAAGGTCAAGACGCTTCACCTGCAGGCCTATACCCCCATGACTGAGCGCGGCATCACCAAGGCGGCATCGGACGCAAACAAGCGCTGGCCACTTGATGCGCTATTGGTCATCCACCGCATCGGCGACCTCGCACCGGGAGAGCCCATCGTGTTCGTGGCGACTGCCTCGGCACACCGGCGCGCTGCTTTCGAAGCCGCCGATTTCCTGATGGACTATCTCAAAACAGAAGCCGTTTTCTGGAAAAAAGAAACGACGGACTCTGGCGCACACTGGGTCGAACCGCGACCTGAAGATTACGAAGACCGCGACCGCTGGTCGTAAACAGGAGCCTGACTCATGCATGGCATAAATGAATCCCTTGAGTTCGTACCGGTACGGATTGCTGTCCTGATTGTCAGCGATACGCGAACGGTCGAGACCGACACATCCGGTACCCTTCTGGCCAATCGCATCCGGTCGGCGGGCCATGAAGTGGCAGACCACCAAATCGTGGCCGATGAAGTGACCGCCATCCGCAGCGCAGTCTCGGCCTGGATCGCCGATCCCGATGTCGACGTCGTCATTTCCAGCGGCGGGACTGGCCTCACGGGGCGCGACGTCACACCCGAAGCAGTCACGCCGCTGTTTGAAAAGACAATTGACGGTTTTTCCGTCATTTTCCATCAGGTCAGCTTCCAGAGCGTCGGGCTCTCGACACTGCAATCGCGGGCCATCGCGGGGCTTGCAGGCGGAACATTCATCTTCTGCCTCCCGGGCTCGAATGGTGCCGTGAAGGATGGCTGGGACAAGGTTATCTCGTTGCAGCTCGACAGCCGCCACAAGCCCTGCAACCTCGTCGAACTCATGCCGCGCCTGCAGGAGCGTTGAACGATATGAACGACCTGTCGCACATTGGCCCCGATGGCCGCGCCCGCATGGTGGACATTGGTAGCAAGGTGGAAACTGAGCGCACCGCGATTGCGGCGGGACTCGTACGCATGGCACCGGAAACCCTGCAGCGGGCCCTCAGCCGCGACACCAAGAAAGGTGATCCGATTGCCATAGCCGAACTGGCCGGCATCATGGGCTCCAAACGCACCTCGGACCTTATCCCGCTCTGCCACCCCCTGCCCCTCACCAGCGTGACGGTGTCGATCGAACGTGACGGGGATGCGGAGGCCTTGCGCGTGATCGCCACGGCGAAGACGACCGGCAGGACCGGCGTCGAAATGGAAGCGCTCACGGCCGTGTCAGTCGCCTGCCTCACCCTCTACGACATGCTGAAAGCCATCGACAAGGCGATGGTCATCGAAGGTATCGAACTGATCGAGAAAACTGGCGGGAAATCTGGCGACTACCGGAAACCTGCGCCATGAGCGGATTGATCAGCGTCGACGAGGCGTTGACGCTTCTGGCGGAACATGCGCTTGGCCTTCCGGCTCAGACGGTGCCGCTGGCTGCTGCGCTCGGCGCGCGGCTGGCCGCCCCTGTGACGGCAAAGGTGTCGCGGCCGCCTGCAGCTGTGTCGGCGATGGACGGCTATGCCGTGCACCTGTCTGATGTCGGCACGCCGGGCGCGCGATTGCGCGTCATCGGTGATGCGCCCGCTGGCCGACCTTTCGAAGGCGCGATCAGAAAGGGCGAAGCCCTGCGCATCTTTACAGGCTCCATCATTCCTGAAGGTGCCGACCATGTCGTCATCCAGGAAGATGCAGACCGAAATGGCGATACGCTTGTCTGTCGCAACGCCTATGAGACAGCGCAATTCGTCCGCCAGGTCGGCATCGACTTTGCCGAAGGCGACGAACTGCTCAGCGCAGGCGAATTGGTCAGCCCCGCAGGCCTTTCCATTGCAGCAGCAGCCAACCATGGCACGCTCAGTATAATTCGACGTCCCCGCGTGGGCATCCTCGCGAATGGTGACGAACTGCGCGCACCCGGATCGATTCTTGAACCGGGACAGATCGTCAATTCCAACCCCGAAGGGCTGGGCGCGCTCATCCGGCAATGGGGTGGCGAACCAGTCGACCTGGGTGTCGCCGATGACACCATGGACTCGATACGCGCCAGGATCGGTGCGGCACCGGATATCGACATTTTCCTGCCTGTTGGCGGTGCTTCGGTCGGGGATCACGACCTGATGCGGCCCGCTTTCGCTGACGCTGGCTTCACACCCGTTTTCGAGAAGGTGGCCGTCAAGCCCGGCAAGCCGACATGGTTTTCCACGCGGAGTGCCCAGCGTGTCCTCGGCCTGCCCGGCAATCCCGCGTCAGCCTTCGTATGTGCCCACCTGTTCCTGAGACCATTGATCGAAGGCGGAATGGGGCGCGCACTGATCAGCGCACGATCCGTCAGCGCGTTGCCGGAGCCGGGACGCCGCGAGACCTATTTGCGCGCCCTCGTGCATGTCGATGCTGAAGGCATGCTTAGGGTGGAGGCTGCCGTCAATCAGGACAGCTCGCTCATTCGTCCGTTCCTGACCGCCAATGCCCTGATCCGCAGGCTTTCCGATGCGCCGGCTCTGGCGGCAGGCGATCTCGTCAAGGTCCTGATGATCGCGCCACTCGAATAGGTCCCATCCCTTGCCCATCCTGCTAGCGATCCTCTTTTTCATTACGGCCGGTTTCTATGCTGCGGTCGGTTTCGGTGGCGGATCGACCTATAATGCCTTGCTTGTCCTGAACGGGACTGACTACCGGATCCTTCCGTCGATCGCGCTGTGCTGCAACATCATCGTCGTCACGGGCGGGGTCATTCGGTTCTGGCAGGCAGGGCACCTGCGGATCGCGCGTCTTGTTCCCTTCCTTGCCGCATCCATTCCCGCAGCATGGCTTGGTGGGCGTTTGCCGGTTTCAGAAACCATGTTTATCGGCCTGCTCGGCGGGGCGCTCTTGTTGTCAGGCTTGCACCTCGTGTTCCAATCCGCCCCGGAAGCACTGTCGGATCAAGAGGAAAACAAAGCGTCCGCCATCATTGGTCTTGCCGTCGGCGGGAGCATCGGTCTTGTATCCGGGCTAGTCGGCATCGGCGGCGGCATCTTCCTGGCACCGATACTGTACATGCTGAAATGGGGGCCGCCACGCCAGATTGCGGCGGCCTGCAGCCTCTTCATCCTCGCCAACTCGTTTTCCGGTCTCACAGGCCAGATCATGAAGCTTCAGGACACAGATGTCCTTTCGCTTGTCCTGCCTTACTGGCCGCTACTGCCTGCGGTGCTTGTCGGTGGACAGATCGGCTCATGGTTCGCCGCTCAGGGGCTCCAGCCTAAATGGATCAAGCGCCTCACCGCGGTATTGATTCTTTATGTCGCTTGTCGCCTGATCCTGCGCTGGGTCAGCCTTGCGGGTCTGGTTGGCTAGACGTAACGAAAGTGCCCTGCAGGCGGGATTTCACACGGCTCAAAACAATCACGTATTCGAAAACACACGATTTTAAATCGCAATTCGCGACGCCTGCGCTATAGTTGAGCAAGGCAAAGCGCGCCTGCGGCAGAGGAAAGTGTGGACATGGCAAATCTCAAGGTGAACGGCAAAACGCATACCGTTGATGTAGAAGAGGACACACCGCTTCTATGGGTACTGCGAGATCACATTGGCCTTACCGGCGCGAAGTATGGCTGCGGGATCGCCCAATGCGGCTCCTGCACAGTGCATGTCGACGGCGTTGCCGTGCGATCCTGCGTTTATCCTCTCGGCGCGCTGTCGGGTGAAGAAGAAATCACCACGATTGAGGGTTTGTCTGAGGGGGCCAGCCATCCGGTCCAGCAGGCCTGGGCTGAACTGGACGTGCCGCAATGCGGCTACTGCCAGCCCGGCATGATCATGGCTGTCGCGGGCATGCTCAATACCAATCCGAACCCGACCGACGAAGACATCGATGCCGAGATCACCAATATCTGCCGTTGCGGAACTTTCGTCCGCGTACGCGAAGGTATTCACCTCGCCAAGACCAAGAAAGCCTGAGGCAGATATCATGACAGAGCTACTCAACCTTTCCCGCCGCAAGTTTATCATCGCCACCGGCGCCACTGGTCTCACCATCGGTGTGCTTGCCGCCTGCTCAAAGAAGCCGGGTGAGCCCGATTATTCGGACATGGAGCCAAACCCGGAAGTAAACGCCTGGGTTCATATCGGCCATGACGACACGGTCACGGTTCGCATCGCGCGTTCCGAAATGGGCCAGGGCACCCTGACCGGCCTCGCGCAACTGGTCGCCGAGGAGCTTGAATGCGACTGGGCGAAGGTCACGACGGAATACCCGACGCCCGGCCAGAACTTGGCCCGCGACCGCGTCTGGGGCGATTTCTCCACCGGCGGCAGCAGCGGCATTCGCCGCTCGCACCAGTATGTCCGCGAAGGCGCAGCGGCGGCCCGCATCATGCTGGTCGAAGCCGCCGCCAAGGAATGGGGCATTCCAGTCACCGAATGCACTGTGTCCAAAGGTGTGGTCTCGCTCAAGGGAACAAAGAAGACGCTCACCTATGGCAAGCTCGCCTCTGCCGCGGCACAACTCGCGCCACCGTTTGAGGTGACGCTCAAGGACCCGAAGGACTGGACCATCATCGGCCAGCCCAAGCTGCGCCTCGACACCGCCGACAAGCTCACGGGAGCACAGGTCTACGGCTCCGATGTCAAACTTGATGGCATGTTGACGGCCTCCATCCGGCAGTCGCCGCAGATTGGCGGCAAGGTGAAGAGCTTTGACGCGACGGCTGTCATGTCCATGCCCGGCGTGAAGAATGTCGTACAGGTAGGCGACGATGCTGTCGCCGTCGTCGCCGATACATGGTGGCGCGCCAACAAGGCTGTCCTCGCCCTGCCGGTGGAATGGGAAGCTGGCGTGGCGTTCTCCAGCGCCGAATTCGAGACCGAGCTTGATGATGGCCTCACATCCGACGATGCCTTCACCGGCAACAAGGTGGGTGACATCGCCCCGGCTTTTGCCAATGCGGCCAAAGTCATCGAAGCCACCTATAACATGCCGTTCCAGAACCACGCGCCGATGGAGCCGATGAACGCCACTGCGATCTGGACTCCTGAAAAGTGCGAAGTCTGGTGCCCCACCCAGAATGGTGAAGCAGCGCTTGCTGCAGCTGCCGATGCCGCCGGTCTCCCGATTGAACAATGCGACGTTTACAAGCTTCTCCTCGGCGGCGGGTTCGGCCGACGGGGCATGTCGGACTATGTCAGCCAGGCTGTAAAAATCGCGAAGCAGATGCCCGGCACGCCGATAAAGCTGCAATGGTCACGCGAAGAGGACATGCTTCACGGCTTCTTCCACCCGACCACGAAAGCAAAGGCGCGTGGCGCACTTGATGCAGACGGCAATCTTACCGGACTGCATATCCGCATTTCGGGCCAATCCATTCTCGCGGCGCTGATGCCACAGGCGCTCGCCAACGGCATGGACTTCGCCACCTTCCAGGGACTCCTGCCGTCCGGCGTTGACGCCCGTGTCGAAGACCAGACGATGAAGTACACTTTCGACAACCTCCTGGTCGACCATGCCATGCGCAACCCACCGGTACGTCCGGGATTTTGGCGCGGCGTGAATGCCAACCAGAATGCGATTTACCTGGAATGTTTCATGGACGAGCTGGCCCATGCAGCGGGCCGCGATCCGTTGGAATTCCGTCTCGCCCACCTGAAAGACAGCCCTAATTCGCAAGCCGTGCTCAAGGCCGTCGCCGAGAAATCCGGCTGGGGATCGGATGACGGGAAGTCACGCGGCCTCTGCAACTTCTACTCCTTCGGTTCCTATACTGCCGCCTGCGCCGAAGTCACCGTCGTCGACGACGGAAGCCTCAAGATCGACCGCATCGTCGCGGCGACGGATCCCGGTTACGCAGTCAATCCGCAACAGGTCGAAGCCCAAGTGCAAGGCTCATTCGTGTACGGCCTGTCGGCCATGCTTTACGGCGAAATCACATTCGAGAATGGCGTTGCCCAGCAGAAGAATTTCGACACGTTCAATTCCATGCGTATCTCCGAAATGCCCAAGGTCGAAACCCTGGTCATGCCGTCCGGCGGTTTCTGGGGCGGTGTTGGCGAGCCGACCATTGCTGTGGCGGCCCCGGCTGTGCTCAACGCGATCTTTGCGGCGACAGGCAAGCGTGTTCGACAACTGCCCATCAAGGACCAGAACCTGCGGGACGCCTGAGATTGATGTTCGCACGATCATGCCTGCTGGTCGCCCCACTGCTTCTCGCAGCGGCGTGCCAGCAGGCCCACGTTCTTCCTTCGCCTGAACAACCAGCGACCGATTCAAGCCGGTTGACCGATGCTGCCTCGCTTGCGGCAACGTGCTCAGGGTGCCATGCCGGACCCAGCATGGGCGTGCCAAGCCTCGACCGGATGGACGCCGGGACACTTTCAGCGCGACTTGCCTTCTACAAAACCGACGCGGACGGCACGACCGTGATGCACCGCATTGCGCGCGGCTATTCTCAGACGCAACTTGAAGCTATCAGCCAATATCTCAGCGCGGAGGCCAGCGATGAGTAAGCCCGGCTTTCCAGTTGATCGAAGACGCTTCATGGCGGGTATCGGCACACTTGCCGGGACGAGCCTCCTCCCCCTGCCCGCCTTTGCAAAAACCCGCGCCCGTGTCCTTATCATCGGTGGCGGTTTCGGCGGCGCCACGGCGGCGCGCATGCTGCGCGACCTCCTGCCATCAGCCAGCATCACATTGCTGGAGCCCAATGCGACCTATACGGCCTGCCCGTTCAGCAACCTTGTGATCGGCGGCACACGGTCGATCGCTGATCAGTATTTTTCCTATGAAGCGCTTAGCCTTTCCGGGATTGCCGTCATCCCCGAGCGAGCAACGGACATTGATCCCGTTGCCAGGGTCGTCACCTGCGGCGATGGACGCGCCTTGGGCTACGACCGGCTGATCGTGTCGCCCGGGATCGATTTTCGCTGGAACGCCATAGAAGGCTATGATGCCGCCGCCGTAGATCGCATGCCCCATGCATGGAAGGCCGGGCCGGGCACACTTCGCCTGCGCGACCAACTCGCAGCGATGGACAATGGCGACCTCGTCGTGATGTCTGTTCCGGCGCCTCCTTTCCGCTGCCCGCCCGGCCCCTACGAACGCGCCAGCCTCATCGCGAACTACCTGAAGAACCACAAGCCGAACTCCAAGCTTCTCATCCTCGACAGCCAGGATAGCTTCTCCAAGATGCCGCTCTTCAAGGAAGCGTGGGAACGGCACTACCCTGACCATCTCGAATGGCGCGCGGCGTCGCAGGATGGACGTGTCATCCGCGTCGACCCAGCGACGCTTACCCTGTCCACAGACTTCGAGGACATTCGGGCAGATGTGGCCAATGTCATCCCACCCCAGAAGGCCGGCGAGATTGCTGCACGCGCAGGGGTTGCGGACGCGACGGGCTGGTGCCCGATTGACGCAACCAGCTTCGAGTCCACGCTCCAGCCCGGCATCCACGTCATCGGCGACGCGACAATCGCCGCCCCGATGCCGAAATCTGCCTTCTCGGCAAACCTGCAAGCCAAAGTTTGCGCCATCGCCGTTGCGCGGCTCCTGTCCGAAATGGACGCCCAGCCGACTGTGCTGGCCAATACCTGCTATTCCTTCATCACCCCGGACGAAGCCGTCTCCATTGCCGGCGTCTACTCCAATGCGGGCGGCAAGTTCACAAACATTGATGGTGCGGGTGGGCTCAGTCCGCTTGCCGCAGGCCCTGACGTCCGCAAGGCTGAAGCCGCACAGGCCGAAGCCTGGTTCGCAGCCATTACTGGCGAGGCCTTCGGATGATGCGGTGTGGTACGATTGCCGTCCTTACCTGCCTGCTGACAGCCGCGTGCACGCCGGACAGTTCGCACCTCGTTTCGCCGAACCAGATTGACGGCGACTCGATCCCGCTTCCGCTTGCAGACACGATCACTGACGCCGCGCACGGCAAGGCCCTGTTCGTCTCCCGCGACGGGGGGCATTGCGTGCTTTGCCACCAGGTCGCTGGCCTTGAGGCGGAATTCCAGGGGGATGTCGGTCCGGCCCTCACGGGAATCGGTTCACGCCTCTCGCCCGGCCAGTTGCGTCTGCGCGTGGTTGACTATGAGCAGGTGCGGCCCGGTGTGCTGATGCCTTCCTACTATCGCACGCACGACCTATATCAGGTGTCGAACGCGCATGAGGGCGAACCGGTCCTCTCCGCTGAAGATGTGGAAGACCTCATCGCCTATCTGTCGTCGTTGAAGGAACCCGATGCCTGACCATTCCGCCCAGCCAGAGAAAACGTTCAGCCGCCGCGCCCTGATCCGGCTTGGCGCCGGCAGTGTGCTGATCGCCGCAACGCCGCTGCCTGCCTTTGCGACGCCTGACGACGTGAAGGCCGCCCAGCAGGAATTGTTCGGCAGCCGCGTGATCCGCGAGGGTCGCGTCACGCTCAAGCTCCCCGCCATTGCTGAGAACGGCTATTCGGTGCCCTTCTCAGTCGATATCGACAGCCCGATGACGGAGGAAGATCATGTGCGCCAGATCGCGATCTTCTCGCCGCGCAACCCCATTGCAAATGTCGCCCGATTCCAATTTGGCCCCCGTGCCGGACGGGCCGCCGTCGCCACGCGTATCCGCCTTGGCGGCACACAGGCCGTTCAAGCTGTCGCCGAGATGAATGATGGCAGCCTCTGGTCCGGTAGCGCGCAGACAGTCGTCACACTGGCCGCCTGCGTGGTGCTCTGATGGCCAGTATTCGCCTCTCCGTTCCGAAGACCGCCATGAAGGGCGAAATTATCGAGCTCAAGGCGCTGATCCAGCACCCGATGGAGAGCGGCTATCGACGCGGGTCGCGCGGCGAGCAGATCCCGCGCAATATCATCACACGGTTCGAATGCGTGTATGATGACGAAGTGGTCTTCTCGGCCGACTTCCACCCGGCCATCGCCGCTGACCCCTTTCTCACATTCTACACGCGGGCGGTCCGGTCGGGAACACTGGCGTTCCGCTGGACCGACCAGCATGGCGAGATGTGGAGCGATACCGCATCCCTGACGGTCACATGATCCGGCTATCCCCTGCCCTGGCGGTTGCCGCATTGATCGCCGCGTGCAGCCCGTCGCCCGCCCAGACTGCTGGGACGGACCTGGCCGCTGCCGACCTCCGATCCGGCTACACCTTTCTCACCGCCGAAACACAGGCCATGCAGGACGACAGCTTTGCCAATCCGGGTTATCTCTGGGTCGACCGCGGGGCAGTTCTTTTCGAAAGCCGTGCGGGCGACGCGCCGTCCTGCGCATCATGCCACGGCGAAGGCCTTACCGGGATCGCCGCCAGCTATCCCGCCATCGACGAGACGTCTGGCGACCTGCTCAACCTGGAAGGCCGCATCAACCAATGCCGCATCCGCCACCAGAACCTGTCGGCACTGGACTATGAAAACGACGACCTGCTCGCCCTGACGGCCTTCATCGCCAACCAGTCTGCAGGCATGCCCGTTTCAGTCTCCATTGATGGTGCCGCCACCGCACACTACCGGAATGGACGCGACTATTTCTTTACCCGCCGGGGACAGTTCAACCTGTCGTGCCATCAATGCCATGACGAGAACACAGGCAAGCGCCTGAGAGGCGACACGATCAGCCAGGGCCACGGCAATGGCTTTCCGGCCTATCGCCTGGAATGGCAGACGCTCGGATCGCTCCAGCGACGTATCCGCGATTGCGATGCCGGCGTGCGCGCCGAGCCCAACGCGTTCGGAGACCCGACCTATATCGATCTCGAACTGTACCTGAGTTCCAGAGCCAGCGGCCTCGATATGGAAAGCCCAGCTGTCCGCCGTTGAATACTTTTCGAATGTATTTCTGGGGCCGCGCAATCCCCAAAGTGCGCGCGGAATTCAAGCGCTCATCAACGGCACGTGACGTCCATGTCGTCATGCTCGCTCGAGATGATGGACCGCGCATTTTCATACACTTCCGGCGTCATCAGCGCCTTCAGTTCACAGGCATTGAACCCTTCCGGCGGAAACATTGACACGTTCCGGCGCGCCTCACGTGCGATCTCGACGTCTCCCACCTGCTCGGCAGACAATGCTCGGACAAGTTCATTCCAGGCGAAGAGACCCGTCTTTTCGATGTATTTCGCATGGTTGAAGGCGCCTTCGAAATCGCTATCACGGAGATAGGTGAATCCTTTGTTCTCGGCCGATCCACTCTGTTGGTTCTCGGTCTGACCGAGCGCAACCCTCAGGGCGATTGCCTTGTCGAGACACGCGCGCGTGAGTTTCATCAGATGTGACCCGTTGCCTGCATCGCCTGCGCCACACACCCGTTCGGCCAGCGCCCGCGCGGAATCGATGCCTGCGTCCGTCGGCAGGTCAGCCGTCGTAATCAACACGGTGCCGAGCCCGTGGAAGGCATTCATCTGAATCGTTTGCTCGGCAGGGTCTGGCGTGTCGTCTGCCGCCGGGTCGACACGATTGAGCGCCAGAGAATAGTCGCTGAGTGCTTCCCGCGTCCGGCCCAGTTTACGATTGCACTGGGCGCGCCAGTAGAGCGGCTGGAGTCCAAGTTCATCGTCGCTGCCGATCTGGCCGACCATCGCCTCCACCGCCTGGCAATCAGCCAATGTGTAGCTCGAACGTGGCGACGACGCGTCGATGAAGCTGATCCAGGCGAGCCCGGTCTGCGCCAGCGTGCGCAAGGCCGGATCGGCTAGCGCCGCGTTGAAAGAGGCCTGCGCCGACTTGAGCTGGTCGGGCAGCCCTGTGTCGCCCTTCTTGATTTGCACGCCGCTGCGTTCCCAAGCAAGCAAGCCCGCCGCGCCTTTCAGCAGGGCGCCCTCAGTATTTTTACCCGGCCTGGCAGACCGTATCTCTATCAGGCGCTCATCTGCGAGCGAGTGGCGTCCTCGCTCGAGGTAGCCGACGACAGCAGGCAGCACCTTGCCGGATGACTCCCCGCCTGCGGATCCCGCGTACATCTGGCGCATTTCGTCATAGGCGCGACGGATAGCGGCTTCCTGAGCGGCCACCCGATTGTTCTGCTGGTCGATATCGCGTCGCATCGTGAACGCGTGTTTTTCAAGCCGGTCGGAATCGGCCGTCAGACGTTCCGATTTCACCGACAGGTCCTCGGCAACTACATAGTAGTATACACCCAGACCAGCCGACATCATGACCACAAGAACAAGCGTCGTAATGCCGGCGATCAGGATGTGCTTGAGTCCGCGCTGTTCTCGCGAAACAAGATCGATCAGTTGCCGTTCGGCGGAGTCCGACATGGTGTCTGTCCTATGCTACGATTGAACCAACCATGTCTAACAGGAGGCTACGTTTTTTCTTGCTTGCGCACTGGAGCTCGCGAACAAAGCCTTCGAAGAGTTTGTATCGTTTCGCCTGCGCCGCGTAGAGCGAGCGATCAATCGAATTGATGCAATTGTGAGCCGCACACCAACTGGCGAAGAAGCCAATCATCGCAGCCGACAACGGTGCCAGTACCTGAAGGATCATGGGTGAGGCCTTTTCGCCCCCGCCCTGAGCCCCGACAATGAAGGAAAAGCCGATCACGCCCATCGTGCCGAGTAGAAGCACGAAACTGAAAACAAACATGCCGAAGCAAAGGGAGCGGATATGGCAATGCCCCTTACGCTCCTGCTGCAGGATCGCGGCAAGGACTTCGATGTCCCCTTCATCCGCATCATGTCCGCTCGAAGCTTGTATCATCCTCGTTTACCCAATCAGGTGCGCTTCATCTCGAATTTGGCCAGGCGCACCACCACTATCCTCTCGCTTCAGTACCGGTTTTTCAGCATGACAACCGTCAGCACCTGCTTCGCCTTATCGGCATCCAAGCGCAGCAATGAGGTAATCTTGTTCAGGAAGTCCGCCTCGGATTGACGCAACTCGCCGTCAGCCAACACAATGTCCACACAGTGCGCGAAGACCGAAAGACGCATGTCGCTGGGAAGCGAATTGCAGGCTTCCTTGAGACCATCCGGGCGAGACTGAAGTCGTTCGTTGACGAGCGCATTGACCTTGGCGAGTTCGGCTTGGTCCAGCCGCTTCATGGTACGCGACCGCATCACCAACGCCGCAATTTCCTGACGTTCTTCCGGAGCGAGTTCGCCATCGGCGAACGCCGCTGACAGAATAAGGGCCATATAGGCTTCCGGAATATTCCAGTCCGTATTGGTCTGGAAGTCCCGCGCGAGCTCTTCGAGGTCTAGCGGCGTCTCCTTTTCGGTCGTCGTCGGCGAGAAGATCATTTGTACGTCGCTCATGTCGGTCTGTCCTGATTGTTGTGCTTCAGCCATCGCCAGAGTGCTCCTTGCTGATTGGTCTGTCTATTCTATTGCGGCGTACCGGAAATAGTGCCTTCGACGGGCTTGGGTTTCACAGGCCGTGGGCCAATGACTTTCACCTTATGGGCCCTGAGCGCGTCAACGTGCTTCTGAAGAATCTCGATGGCTGCGTCGTCCCATGTTTCCGGAATGGTCTTGAGGCTGGCAGGTATAGGCGGACCGCCCTTGCGCTGGTCGGCCAGGAGTTCTTCAATTTCAGTGATCAGGGTGGCGCTCTCACCGACGAGCCTGCCGATGTTTTCATCGAACATTTTCTGACTATTGCCGATGGTTTCCACCTCTACCCTGAGCGCATCCCGGTCAGCGGTGAGCGCAGCGATCTTGGCGTTGAGGTCGGCGGTGACGGCGTCATTGCCCTTGGCCTCCATCTGATCAAGCTGGGTCTGCAACTGGCCCACTTGATTGGTACTCTGCCACACGAGGTAACCGAGCCCGGCACAAGGGATGAGCATGAACAGGAAAATCAGCACGGGCACGATCGATCCGCCGCGGTTCTTGGAAAATTGCGCATCGATGACCGGTGGCTGCGGTGGCGGAAAGAGCGTCCTTTCCTCAAATACGGTCGGCATATTACCGCGTGGAAGTCCGTCAGACTTAACGATGTCCATTTTTGTTCACTCCTGAAATTTCCTGCACTAGCGTGTGCATGCCCCAACCTGGAAAAAATCGAACTGGCTCGACGCGGCACTGATATCGGCGGGCGACAAGGCCAGATTCACAGACGCTCCGTTGCATGCGATGGCTTTCGCCCGGCCCACTTCGAGCAGTGTCTCGATCGATATCGGCGCTGGCGCTTTGGGCCAGTCACTTACGAACACAGGTACCGCACCGGTTGCGGCGAGCTGGGAGGCGAGACCCTTGCCCTGGATGAACGCACCCTGAGCTTCATCGCGCAGCGCATTGCGGCGCGAGGTTGGCGCCGTCTGCGCAATCCGCAAGTAATACATCCCAAGCAGGAGCTGCCCATCTGCGCCGCCGATGCCGGAGCACCAGCTCGCATTGCCGGGATCCGCCGCCGTCGGCTTGAACGTCACGATATAGGACAGGCAGGCCGCCTTCTTGTAGCGCGTCTCGGCACCGTCCAGCGAGAAAGCCTCCCGGGCATATTTGATGCCGGCCGCGCTGGTCTGGGCCCGTGCGTTCGTGCTGTTGTTCAACGCTTCCGCACGACCCAGTTCGTAGAATGCTTCGGCCCGTTCCTTTTCGCGGCCAACCGCTGGCGGACCGTTGGGCCCGCCGGTCGCGTTGATGACATTCTCGAATGCCGTATTGGCGGCCATCCAGTTCGCCGGGGGAGATAGGTGCAGTCGGCCCACTTTCAGGGACGCCTCGATCAGTGAAGGCTGGGCAGCCAGTGCTGCGTTGAGAAGACTGAGGGAAATGTCCTTGCGCAACCCGCCAGACGCCGACTGCGCTTCGTAGAGGGCCATGATCGCGTCTGCGACGCTGCGCCGGTCGTCCATGGACGACACCATATTCACCTTTTGCTGAAACAGCGGGCCGACTGGCGATTGCCAGTCAGCGGCTATCCAGTTCGGATAAGCCAGCTCCATCGCAACATATTGCCTGTATGCCTCACTCGCGCGACCAGGCTGCGTGGACTTCAGCGCATTGGCCAGGGAAAGCTGCGCCTTCGCATTGCCGCCGCTGCCACTCGCGGCTTGCGCGTAAGCGTCAACAGACCCCTGTTTGTAAAGCAGAATGTTTCCATCACCCGGGTTCACCTTGGAGAGCTCAGCTGCGGCAACCGAGAGCGATTCCCCGAGTCCGAGAAGGACCAGAGTCTGGTCGGCGCCGTCGAGCCCCTTGGCCACCTCAAACGCATTTCGGGCGGACAGGCAGTCAGTCACGCGCTGAGCCGGCGTTGTAGTCGCCTCTCGGCAAAGCTGCAGATAGGACTGGCCCAAGCCTTCCTGCGCCCGCCCACTTCCCGGCTTGGCGACCAGTGCAATAGAATAATACTTGATGGCCTGGCTGAGGGACATTCCGCCCCGCGCACGATTTTCATCCGCAATCGCCAATGCGAGCGTTTCAAGCGCTTGTGCCGCCTCGACTTTACGCTCGGAACGACGGCTGCCGAGAACTACCTTGAAACTATCGATGGCCAAATCCGTATCGGCCAATTGCCCACGGGCCCGATAAAGCTCGCCCCGCCGGAAATAGAATTCGTTGTAGCGCCAGTCGCCCTGCGCTGATCCACGGGGTGCGAACGGCGCCGCAATATCATCACTTGCCAGACGCGCCAGTGCTTTGCTGAAGCAATCCTGCTGGCTTGAACAGATTGTGGTTGCAGCGAAAGGCTGCGCATTGGCGAGCCCCTCAAGCGCGCTCACATAAGCCAGAGTTCTATCATAGCGAAAGCCCGTAAGCGGCGCCTTCTGCCATTTTTTCCATTCTCTCTTGCTGAACCCAAGTGTGCCGCGATCAGAACTCATCAGCGCGGCATCCGACAGCCGATTGAACGACGTGTTCACCAACTCGGCTGCTTTGACGAACTGGCTGGAGGAATTGCTCGTGACGGACGCCTGGCTGAGGTAAGCCCGAGCTGCATTGAATGCAGCGATTCCCGCCTCATAACCCTTCAGGCTGGGGCTGGCCGCGACCGTCTCACATTGCTGGCTGATTTTCGATTCAGGTGCCGCAAAATCAAGGCAACCTGCCGTGGACGGCGCAGCATAGACAGGCGCAGCAAGCGCGAACAATAGTCCGAGCGTCGCCAGTCCATTTTTGAATCGTCCCGAATTTCGTCCGCATGTGGTCACCGGAAATCCCCCTCTGGCTAACCTTGCATTAACCATAATGGCTGAGTGCGCACCAAGGTCAACGCAAAACTCCGATTGTGGGGAAGGCCTAGGTGGCCTGCTTCACCTCGCTTTTACCAAGCTCAGGTTGCGGCATTTCATCTGGCGCTTTCACCCCAATTCGCAGCAGTCATTACAGCATGCAGACGATCAAGCCCCCGGCCCGGAGAGGGCTGTTCGCATCCGCTGGACCTACACATTTCGAGAGAAAGCGAAATCGCACACGTATCAGCACGCCAAGCCGGACGACCTTGGGAGAGGACGTGAACTCGCTGAACGAGTGATGGTTCATTTCCGACAGATCAAAGCACGATCTTGCAGGCTCAGGCCGGAGATTTGTAACCGTTCATGTCAGGCATCGACGCAGACTTGTCTCTGCTGTCCCAAGCCATCGATACCGAGCGTCACAACGTCACCGGAACGGAGAAAACGCGGCGGGGTCATCGAGAGCCCGACGCCTGGCGGCGTACCGGTGGAAATCACGTCGCCCGGTTGCAGGCTCATGTACTGGGACAGGTAGCTCACGAGACGGGCAACACCAAAGACCATCGTCGAGGTCGCGCCGCGCTGCATCGCCTCGCCATTCACATCGAGCCACATTGTCAGGTTTTGCGGATCTTCGATCTCGTCGCGCGTAACCAGCCAAGGGCCGATCGGACCAAACGTATCAGCGCTTTTGCCTTTGACCCATTGGCCGGTGCCTTCGAGTTGGAAGGCCCGTTCGGATACGTCGTGAACCACACAATAGCCCGCAATATGATCCAGCGCCTCATCTTCGGAAATGTATTTCGCGTGCTTCCCTATGACGATACCCAGTTCAACTTCCCAATCGGTCTTCTGCGAACGTCGCGGTATCTCCAAATTGTCATTCGGACCACAGATCGCGCTGGTGGCCTTGAAGAACACGACGGGCTCTTCAGGAACGTCGGCTCCGGTTTCTGCTGCGTGATCAGCATAGTTCAGGCCGATACAGATGAACTTCCCGACGTCTGCGACGCAGGGCCCGATTCGTCCTTTCGGGTCCAGATGCGGCAAGGTTGTGAGATCAAGCTGTCGAAGCTGCGCGAGCACGGCGTCAGACATGGCAAGACCGTCCCAGTCATCCACAAGTTCGCTGACATCGCGGATGTCTCCGTTCGCATCCAGAACGCCGGGCTTTTCCCGACCGCGCGGACCGACCCTTACAAGCCTCATCTCTTCAACTCCTAATTTGTCCAGCCGCCGTCAACGACATGAATTGCCCCAGTGGTGAAAGACGCCTCGTCAGAGACAAGATACAATGCGAGGTTTGCGACTTCCTCAGCCGTTCCGAGACGGCCCATCGGCTGTCGCGCCACAAACATCTGTCTTGCCTTTTCATAATCGCCCTGCGCTGCCATCCGACCATGCAGAGACGGTGTATCCACCGTTCCCGGACAGATCGCGTTGCAGCGAATGTTTTTGTCTACATAGTCTGCCGCTATTGCCTTGGTCAGCCCGATAACGCCGGCCTTCGACGCGCCATATGCGAAGCGATTGGGCGCGCCTGTCACACTGGACGCAACGGAACTCATGTTCAGGATGACGCCGCCACCCTTCTGAACCATGTTCGGCAATACGGCGCGGGACAATTCGTACATCGAGGTCAGGTTGACCAGAAGCGACCGGTCCCAATCAGCGCGTTCGCAGGTTTCAATGGTTCCATGATGGACCCAACCGGCCACATTGAACAAAATATCGAGACCCGTTTGGCGTGCGCAGAGCGCCGCTATGGCATCGCGGTCTGTCACGTCCAGGACTTCCGTCGAGATACGAGCGGTCTGCTGGAGGGACTCCAGCGCGCCCGGGTCAATATCCGTCGCAATCACGCGTGCGCCTTCGCGCGCAAACGCTTCTGCGGCCGCACGCCCAATTCCGGCACCTGCGGCCGTTACCAGTGCTGTTTTTCCCTCGAGCCTACCCACCTCAAACTCCCGTTCTATCCAAATAAATTCGTTCGGCATTACCCGACCAGGTCGCGGTCTCGTGACCTGCAACGTGTTTGCCGATCAGACGTTCGCTCTGGCGCACCCACTGCGAATACGATCCCGCCATGTTCAGGACGGGCCAGTCGCTACCCCACAGAAGGCGGTTCGCACCAAAACATTCCGCAAGATGCTCCACAACATCACCGATGGCGACATCGTCAGAATACGGACCGGACTCGGTCAAAAGGCCTGACAATTTGCACGCCACGTTTTTCTGGCGCGCCAATGTCGAAATATCCCGCCGCCACTCATCGAGCTCGCGTGAAGCAATCGGCGGCTTGCCACCGTGATTGAGAACGATCTGAAGGTCTGGATAGCGCGTGGCGAGTGACGTCATTACGTTCACAAGGTCCGGGCGCGCATGCGCATCGAAAACGAGGCCATTCACCAGCATGGCTTCAAGGGCCGGCGTGAACGCGTCCTCAAGAATCCAGTTTGGATCCGGAATGTCTGCGATCATCGGGCGGAGGCCGACGATGCTCCGGTCTTTCGCCCGCCGGGCGATTTGGGCTGCAGCATCAGGCGCCTCAAAATCAACCCAGCCGACGACCCCGGCGACACGTTCGTCCGTCGCGGCCAAGCCAAGAAGGTAATCGGTTTCGGCAGCACTGGCGGCGGCTTGTACAAGAATGGTCCGCGATACACCGGCATGAGACGCTTCGATCCAGACATCATCGATTCCAAAGTCGCGATAGATGATGCCAAGGTCAGGCGTCAGCCAGTCATAGTCTCCGCGCTCGAGCTGCCAAACATGCATATGTGCATCAAGCTTGTCCATCAGCACACCGGTGAATCGCGTGAAATGAGATCGCGATCCTTGAGCGCGTCCCAGAGGCCTGGATCAATCTCCATCTGCGTCCAGTCAGCGATCTGCCGGACCTGTGCGGCAGATTTGGCGCCGGGAATGACGCACGCAACCGCCGGGTGCGAACCGCAAAACTGAAGTGCCACAGCTGGTAGAGGCGTATTGAAAGTCTCGCAAACCGCCCGCAGCTGCCCCGTTCGCTCAACCGCCCATTGGGGCGCCTGAACGTAATCGTAATGAAGCGGTTCTTCACCGGTCGAAGCGAGCAGGCCGGAATTGAATGCACCACCAATGATGACCTTTACGCCATTGCGGTGACATTCATCGAGAAAGGACAGGGAGTCGGCGTGCTCCAGCAAAGTGTAGCGGCCCGCTATCAGCAGGACGTCGAGATCCACATGCTCGAGCACCTGCCGGCAGACGTCGATCTCATTGACGCCAAGACCGATCCATTTGGTTTTCGCTTCAGCCTTCATCGCCGCCATCTCAGGCAGCGCTTCCTCCAGAGCCAGAGCCAGCATGGCCCCATGGGCGGGCCCATGCACCATCTCGCCAATGTCGTGGAGCAGGAGAATATCAACGGCCTCGACGCCAAGCCGCTGCTGGCTGCCCGCGAACGCCTCCCTTATGCCTTTTGCCGAATAGTCGAACTTTGGGATGAACGGTGCCGGTGATTCAAAGCCATTGTCCGGGATGTCTTTCGATCCGGCCGGCTCCAACATCCGCCCCACTTTGGTAGAGATCACAGGCTGAAATTCCGACGAGGCGAGATAGGCGCCAATCCGTTGTTCGCTCAAGCCATGGCCGTAATAGGGCGCCGTATCAAACAGGTTCAGCTGCGCCACAATCGCGGCTTCAAGCGTCGCCTGCGCCTCCTCATCCGAAATCGCCGTATACAGGTTGCCCAGCCCCGCAGCACCGAGACCGTAAGCTGGCAAATCCAGGGAGGCGCGCTGGGTCATACGTCAGGTTCCGGATGGGAGAGCCCCAGTTCAAAAATCTGCACAGCGTCATCGGACCAGGTGCTGACCTCAACACTCAGCGTGTCCTGATCGCACGACCAGTCAGCCGCTTGACCGCCGATCAGGCGCAGAGTTTCGACAGTGCCGACATCGGCAGGCAACTGAACTTCCAGGCTGTCGGTACCCGGCTTGCCGAAAATATGAATAAAAAGCGCATCGGCTGTGCGGGTTGCGCCGATGTTGATGCCGTCAATGCTGGTCTGGGGCAGAGCAATAGGGCGCGTGTCCTGAACAGCCCGCCCCACCGTCGAGAGCCACTCGCCGGTTGCTTCGAGACGGGCGGCCTGCGCCGGATCAATCTGCGCGTCCCCGCGTGGCCCGACATTAAGCAGCACGTTTCCATTGAAGCAGGACGCACTCGCCAGCATCGTCGCGATCTCACCGGGGGAGAGATAGTCGGAGTCCGATTCGGTTCGATTGAAAGCAAACGAGTGGCCCAAGCCACGCGTCGTCTCCCATTGGAATGGCAGGATTCGATCAAACATGCCGTATTCTGGTGTACGCGCATCCCATACCGGCGGCTTCGGTGGCATGATCCCCGTCAGGCCTTCCGGCTTGTCGAAAGCGTCGGCCGAAAATTCGCCGTCCGGCGCCATCCAGCGATCGTTCGTCAAACCGTCAGGAACGGCATTATAGTATTTCGCGAGGATATCGAAGGACGCTTGCTGGCTCGGATAGCCAATATCGTTCCAGAGGTAATCCGGCTCATAGCGCTCAATCAGTTCGTTGTAGTGCGCGTTGGCATAGTCGATATATCCCTCCGCAGCCCCCGGAATCGCCATGACGTCTGCAAACGATTCGATCCGGGCATCCTTGAATGTCCAGTCAATGCCGCCCGAATAGTAGACGCCAAATTTCAGCCCCTCAGCCCGCGCCGCCGCCGCAAGTTCGCCCACGACATCCCGCTTGGTACCCCAGTTTGTCTTGTGAGGGTTGGGCGTGTTGCTCGGCCACAGGAGGAACCCGTCATGGTGCTTGGTGACAAGCACAACATAGCGCGCGCCGGAACGCTTGAAGAGTTTCGCCCAGGCAACAGGATCCCAGTTTTCGAGAGACGCGTTGAACGCCTCGCCGAACCGGTCATAGGAATAATCTTTGCCATAGGTTTCGCGGTGGAATGCCGCTGTCGCGCCATCCTCGAATTTCATCGTGTTGAGGTACCATTCCGAATACGGCACATCCGCAAACGTCTGCGTGGCACCGTCTCCTGAAACATCACCGATCTGAGCGTGATGCGGTGCGAAGGCCGGAATCGAATAGGGGCCCCAGTGGATGAATATGCCGAACTTCGCGTCCGGGAACCAGTCCGGCACAGGGTGCTGCTGCAGGCTCTCTGCAGACGCAGTGTAGGTTACTGGCCTGTCGTTCGCGCCGGCTTTATCGGACGTATTCATATCGCAGCCACCTTGGCCCATTCCTTGCCATTCGGATACTCATGGTCAGCCATGCTATCGGGCCACAAATCGACCGAATAGCCCGGCGCCGTTGGAGCCATATAGCGGCCTTGTTGTATCTCGATCGGATTGCGGAAATGCTGGTGAAGGTGAGCAGCGTGCTCGATCACGCGCCCCTCCATCGTTCCCGAAATGCACACAAAATCGATCATCGAGAGGTGTTGGACATATTCGCACAAACCAACGCCGCCCGCGTGGGGGCAGACAGGGATGCCGGCCTTGTCGGCCATCAGCATGACAGCGAGAACTTCGTTCACGCCTGCCAGCCTGCACGCATCAATCTGACAAAATCCGATCGCTTCGGCCTGCAGGAATTGTTTGAACATGACGCGATTATGCGCGTGCTCTCCCGTCGCGAGCAGGATCGGCGACACCTGTTCAGCAATTGCCTTGTGGCCCAGAACGTCATCCGGACTTGTGGGCTCCTCAACCCAGTAAATATCGTATTCCGCCATTGCCTTGATCGCCTGCACGGCATCAGCCACGTCCCACACCTGATTGGCATCGACACTCAGGCGAACGTCATGACCCAGTGTGTCGCGGAACAGCTTACAGCGACTCAGGTCGCCCGCAAGATCGCCGCCGACCTTGATCTTGAAGTGGCGCCAGCCCTCAGCATAAGCCTCCTTCAGGCGCCGCACGATCTCGGCGTCAGTGTATCCGATCCAGCCAGCGGATGTCGTATAGGCTGGATACCCGTCGCGCATCAGTTGTTCGATGCGGGCCGCTTTCCCACTCGCCTGTTCGGTCAGGCGAGCCAACGCTTCCGCCTTCGACAGGTAGTCACTGATGTGTCGGAAATCGATCGCCGAAACGATACGCTCCGGGGACATGTCGCTCACGTATCGCCATAGCGGCTTTCCGGCACGCTTTGCGAGCGCATCCCAGACCGCGTTGATGAGTGCAGCAGCAGCGAGATGGACGACACCCTTTTCAGGTCCGAGCCAGCGATATTGACTGTCATTAAGCAGAAGGCGCGAAACGAGACCGAGGTCTTCCTCAAATTCGTCAAGGCTGCGACCGATCAGGTGCTGACCAAGACCTTCAATTGCCGCGACGCAAAGATCGTTGCCGCGCCCGATTGTGAAGGTGAGGCCATTGCCACCCTGTTCGCCGCCGCTCATCAGCAAGCTGACATAAGCGCACGAATAGTCAGGATCGGGGTTCATGGCATCCGAGCCGTGGCTATGCCGGGACGTTGGAAACCGTATATCGCGCGCATCAAGACCGACGATCATGCCGACAGCTCCAATGCGAGCACCTGGACCGCCGTATCAGCCCAATCCGGCACAGATACCGTCAATTTGCCATCATCGACCGACCATTCGGTGAGTTCACCCCCGATCTGCTGCGCCGTAATGACATCGTTCAGGTCATCGGGCAGCCCGACCGTGATGGCTTTGCCTGCCGGTACTCCGAACAGATGGATGTACACGTTGTTGCCGTTTCGTGTCGCGCCGATCGCGATTCCGTCGACATCCCGCTCAGCCAATTGAACAGATCGCGTGTCCTGAACGGCCACGCCGGCGGTTTTCAACCACTCGCCCACCGCTTCGAGACGAGCGGCCTGACCGGGTGGAATGATCGTGTCGCCGCGCGGGCCGACATTCAACAAGACATTACCATTGAAACAGGCAGACCGGGCCAGCATCGCGACGATGCCATCGCGGCTGATATAGTCTTCTTCTGTCTCGTTCCGATTATAAGCAAACGAGTGGCCCATGCCGCGCGTCGTCTCCCAGAGGAATGGAAGAATGCGGTCGAACATCCCATATTCAGGTGTGCGCGTGTCCCAAACCTGAGGCATCGGTGGCAGCAGGCCCGTCAGGCCTTCTGGCTTGTCGAACGCGCCTTCGGGAAGTTGTCCATCGGGTGTGATCCAGCGGTCATTCGTCAGGCCCTCCGGAACGGTATTGTAATATTTGGCAATAATATCAAACGAGTCCTGAGCGTGAGGATAGGCGATATCATTCCAGAGATAGTCTGGCTGGTAGCGCTCGATCAGCTCCTCGTATTGCGCATTGGCATAGTCCGAATAGCCTTCGGCATCTCCCGGCATGCTCGTCATGAAGTCGACAAAGCTCTCGATGCGCTTGTGTTTGAAGGTCCAGTCGACTCCGCCAGAATAGTAGACACCGAATTTGAGCCCCTCGGCACGCACAGCTTCGGCCAATTCGCCCACGACATCGCGCGTTGTGTGCCAGCCCGGCTTGTTGGGATTAGGCACGTCGCTTGGCCAGAGGGCGAAACCATCATGGTGCTTCGTGACGAGGACCACATATCGCGCACCCGAGCTCTTGAAGAGGCGCGCCCAGGATACCGGGTCCCAGCCCTCCAGCGCGTCATTGAAAGCCTGGCCGAAATTGTCATAGGAATAGTCTTCGCCAAACGTCTCACGGTGATAGGCCGCCGTCGGACTTTCTTCGAACAGCATCGTGTTCTGATACCATGCAGCATAAGGCGTATTGGAAAATCCATGACGCTCATCGGATGTGACCAATTGGTCGATTTGCGAATGCTTCGGCGCGAAGGCCGGGATCGAATAGGGTCCCCAGTGAATGAAAATGCCAAATTTGGCATCGCGAAACCATTCCGGTGCTTCGTGCGCGCTGAGGCTTTCAGCCGTTGCTGAATACTTTGTCGTCTTAGCAGCCACGATAATCACCGCTGCAGACATCCGGGTGACAGGCACCCCATGCGCCCAAAATGCACGTTCCGAGTCTCATTGTTTTCCTCCCGCGAGTCGCCTCTAGACGAGCGACTTCATGTCAGCTAAATAAACACACCATGTTTCATATGCAAGCGCTTTGTTCGCATATAAACGAGCGATAGAAAGAATGATCGACTCCCAACTCGCCGAGCGCTCCAACTATTTGCTACAGGGTGACGGATTCGCAGGAGAACAGCATGGAACGAAAAGCGTGGATGATCCGGCTGAACGCCGAGAAGGTCGAAGAGTACAAGCACCTGCACGCGAACGCCTGGCCCACAATTCTGGACCAGATCTCCGCCTGTAATATTCGCAATTACAGCATCTTCCTGCGAGAGCCGGAAAACCTGCTCGTCGGCATATACGAGTACCACGGCGATGATCTTGATGCGGATATGAAGCGAATGGGCGAAGACGCCGACACCCGGAAATGGTGGGCTTTGACTGACCCGTGCCAGACTCCGCTAGAGTCGGCCGATGAGGGAGAATGGTGGGTTCCGATGGAAGAAGTCTTCCACCTCGACTAGGCCACCCCCTGCCCCGCATAGCCCAGTGTCGCGGATATTTTCAACGCGGCTTCGGAGACCAGATGCGGCGCTTCTTCAACTGTCACGCCGGCGCGACGCGTCACCACGAACGGCACCGTCAAACTGGCAACTGCGCCGGTCCCGGCTGAATCAAATATCGGCGCACCAATATCGGTAACGCCATCGACCATTCGCGACGGCATGCAAACAAATCCGAGGCGCCGAACCTCGTCAGTCTGCGCCTCCAACGCGTTGATATCCGCAGCTTCAGCACCACCAGTTTTCAGGTCTTTGAGAATCTTCGTTTTTTGCAGCGGAGACGCGAAGGCGAACAGGACCAGACCGGACGCAGATTTCATGATCGAACGCCGATGACCAAGCCGCACACTGAACCCGACATCGTCGGGGCTCTCAGTGCGAGCGATGACGACAATCTGATCGGAACTTGTAACGGCAAGTTGAATCGACTGCATCATGCTCGATGCAAGCGCCGACATTTCCGGAAGCGCTGCATCATGGAGATTCATCTTGGGTGGCGAGCGCATCCCGATCTCGAACAGCCGATTGGATAATTGCAGCTTTTCCGGATCTTCCGTACGCTCCACATATCCCCGCGCCTCAAGCACCACGACCATGCGATAAATCTCGCTGCGCGACCGCCCAAGGTTGCGGGCTATATCGGAAATCGACTGTGGCACCCGAACGCCGGCAAGGCTTTCCAGGATATCCAGCCCTTTTTCGAGGGCCGGTGCCTTGTAGGGAATTTCCGTCATCGCACTTCGCCCACCATGATCCGACAATTTATTTCACCATGGATCATGCCGTCGCAATCCTAAATATTGGAATAAGTTGAATGGATACCGCGCGACAGATCGGATCTATTCAGCAACGCCCGGTGACAGCATATTTCGCGCCGCTGTTTCGGCGATCTCGAGGCACGCGTCAACTTCGGCCTTAAGGCTCAGTTTCCCTGGAGCGCGGCTCCACCTTTTGTGCGCTAGAATGATGCTGGAAAGCACGAGCGAAACGATCAGGTCTGGCCGGTAATCATTCGCACGATCGACTCCATATTCCGCTGCAATGAATTCCGCGTAGATATTTCTTTGTTCTCGCTCGAACGCCGTCCAGGCAAAGGCGAGTTCGTTATCGCCCCGCTGGGTATTCCAGAACATCAAGCCCGGCTGGGCAGAGGACTTCAGCGCGGCGACCAGCGTGCGGACCTCGCGTCGGAAATAGTCGAAAAATCCGACTTCGCCCCTCGCATTCGCCGCCCGCTCACGTAGTTCATCCGCAGCAGTCGTTACAATGCTCAGCGCAAGGTCACTCTTGCTATTGAAATGCATGAACAATGTCGTGACGTGAATATCGGCCTCATCGGCGATGGACTGCATCGTCGTTGGGCCATACCCACCTTCGCTGAACTGCTTTGCGGCGACTTTCAGGATTTTTGCTCTGGTGCGTTTACGCCGTTCCGTGCGACGCGGGTATTTGATTTCCGCAACCTGCGCATCATCCCCACCTCCAGCAGGCTTGGTTGTTTTGGGCTTGGGGTTTTTGACCATTGTGTTTCTCTTAGCACGACCTCATCCCGCCGCGCGCCTGATAATAAGTGGAAATTTAGACTACCTGATCTTCGGATCAATGTACTGGAGAATTATGTGTTTGAGGGCCTTCAAGCTGCTGAATTATTGATGGATTTCGCGATCACCACCTTATAGCGAAGTCAACTCTCCGCTGCCCGCTTCCGTGCGATCTCCTCTACCGCGAACTGATGATCATGCTCTGAAACAGGGTAGAAGCTCATTATGACCAGTGCCATGCTCGTAAAGACCAACGTCGCCAGAGCGAACCAGAATGCAAGATTGTGAACAATGGCGATATCTACCGCGCCCGGTTTGGCCCCTTCAGGAAAGCCAACGAGCGTCAGGATGAGGCCGGACACCAGGACTCCCATGCCTGAAACTGTCTTTCCCACGAAAGTGGTCGCTGAAAAAATCAAACCCTCGGACTGGCGGCCAGTCTTGAGCAGTATCTGGTCTGTCACATCTGCCACCATTGACGCGACCAGAATGGAGGCGGTGACGACCGCCATCGCGACCACTGTCATAAAGACGAACAGAAGCGGCACGAGTATGGGACTGCCATTCTCAGGAAACAGTCCCACCAGCCGAAGGATAACAGGCGCCACCACGCCGATAAGCGTTACAGCGTAAAGCGCGAGCGTGGTTCGCTTCTTACCAAACACTTTTGAAACAGGGAGCACGATCACGAAAGCCAGCGCGACTCCCAGCAAGCCGCTTGCCGCCAACAGCGCAATCATATCAGCCGTTAGTTCCCAGAAATATGTCTGCATATAAATTGTCAGTGCAGCGTTCAGTCCGCCTGCCATTGAACCAAATATGCTGCCGACAAGGATTGGGGCATTGGTGCGATCAAACAGTGTTGAAGCCATCTCCTTGACGGTACGCCAGAAATTCTGACGCACAACAGGAGGCGGCTCAACGAGCGAAGAAATCCGACCGTGCGTACCTATCGACGATATGAAGATTGCTATCGCCATCAAGGGGGCCGCGATCGCGGCGTACTCGCGGTATCCCGACGCATCAAGAATGCCGCCTGGGCTGGCAGGATCATTGGAGAAGATCACCGTGAACACGAAGATGCCCATCAGGATTCCACCAACGACACCAAAGAAGAACCGGTATGCAACGAGCTCTGTTCGCTCATGATAGTCTTTGGTGAATTCCGCCAGGAGCGCCGTGGACGGAATTTCGTAAACTCCTATGACGATACGCGTCGCGCTCGTCATCAACAGAAGATAAGCAAACAACATCCCGTCGGTGGCTCCGGACGGGGGTTGCCATAACAAAAAGTAGAAAATGCCGACCGGTATGACAGAGGCATACATGAATGGATGGCGACGCCCCCATTTGGTCCGCAAACTGTCGGACCATTGACCGACGATCGGATCGAACGCGGCGTCGGCGACCATGGCAAGCATGATCGCCCCGCCAACCCAGGCCGCCGGAAGACCGACGACCTGATTGTAGAAGATCATCAACAGGGCGTTGAAGCCGTTATCCTTGATCCCGAAAGCGACAGTCCCCAGCCCGTAGACGAGCTTTGTCGTCCACGGGAGCTTGCCTGTCTTCGCCTGCGTTGGTTGCGTCATACGACCGGCGTTCAGAAGTGCATCTGAAGCTGGACACCAAACGTTCTCGGCGCAGTTAGGTAATATGTCTGCGACACCCCGAACGGCGCATAGCTCGCTGTACCTGTCGACCCATCGAAGCCCTGTTCGTCAAACACATTCTTGACGTACCCGACGACGCGATAGGCCTCTTCGCTACTGGTCCAGACACCAATCAGATCGACCTGATCGGACGACGGGGTTTGTGTGTAGGACCGATTGAAGACGCCATGATACGTGTCATCCAGCCAGGAATAGTTACCTGACAAGGTCAGGTCGCCACTTTCGCCGAGCGGAATGTCGTAGCTGACATTCAGGCCGAACTTGTTCGGCACCGTGCGCGGCAGCATTTCGCCCTCAAGGCTTTGGTACTGGTTTCCGCTCGCATCGGACTGCCCAACAGGATTCGCATCCGGCTGGATAGCATACGGATCGGCGACGTCCACGAAGCAGCAGCCATCCTTAACTTCCGAGTCGTTGTACGCATAGCTGAACATGACACGCAGCGCGTCGGTCGGGCTCCAGACCGTTTCGAGTTCAAAGCCCTGTGCGCTCGAGTCGGCGAGGTTGAAGAACCGCGTCAGACGCACGCCATTTTCCTCGACGTCCAGCGGAACCTGCAGGCCATCATAGGAATAGTGATACGCTGTGGCGTTCACCTGCAGATTGCCTCCGAATGATTTCTTGGCGCCAATTTCGAACGCATCCAGCAGTTCTTCACCCGTCTGGGGGAACTGGCTGATTCCGCCAGCGTTGAAACCACCTGATTTATAGCCGCGGCTATAGCGAAGGAAATAGTTTGTATCGTCGTTCGGTTGCCATTGAATCCCTGCCACACCTGACAGCGCATTCCATTCATTCTCGAGATCACGAGTCGCAAGTCCGGTCGCGGGATCGATCGTGACCGCGCTGGCAACGCCGGCAGCGGAGGCGTAGGACACCGACGCAGCGGTCAGGTCCAGCGCCGGAGTTGCGGCACCAGATCCACCGACCGTGAAGCCCGGAATGATCCCGTAGGCAATAATCCGGAGCCATTCGCTGCCAGACTTCTTGTCCATCGAGTAGCGCAAACCGCCGGTTAGCGTGACGGTGTCTGTCAGGGCGTAGTCCGCTTGTCCGAACAGAGCGTAGGACGTCGTTTCCATGTCGGAGATCGCCGTCACGAAATCGCCACTCGGATTCGGCGCTGCGGCCAATGGAGCGGAAATCTCTGGCTGCGCCTTGTTACCGAAATGGGATTCCTGCCGGAAATCTTCGTCGTACATATAAGCACCGACGATCCACCAGAAATCTGAATCATCCGACGACTGGGCCGTCAGTTCATGGCTGAAGAACGACTTGTCTTCACTATATCCGAACGTACGCTGGGGAAAGACTGTCGCCGCGGCGCAGACCGGCCCGACATTTTCCAGGTACCACTGGCAGTTTGGTCCACCCAACATCACTTCACCGGCAACCGGCGAGGCGGCATCGAGCGGGAATGTGTATGAGAGCATGCTCGTGCCGTCATCGTCTCGGAGCGCATCATAGAAATAGGTCCGGTAGCCGCCGAGATATTTGATGTCGATATTATCGAGGTTCCACGTCGCGACTGCAGACAAGCCGTAATTATCGTCCAGCTTGGACGTCGTCGGGGTATCGACGCTGAATTTTCGGATATCGTTCACGCCGGGGTTACTGGTGGCTGCCCCTTCCTGCGTGAAGCCGGGTTGAAAGTAGCCGAATGCCGGCCCGGGTGTCAGGAAGCCTGCGGGGACGGGTGCCAGATCATAGGGACTGGCACTGTTGGTCGTCCGGTTATTGAACCGTCCGTTTTGTGTATCGGCCTTCAGCCAAAGCGAGAAATTCTCCGAGAGATCGGCGTCAAGCTGAGCTTCGAAATAGGTGTATTCCCCGGCGCCAGCCTCAGATGGCCCGCCCGCGACATTATCAAAGTAGCCCTCGTCCTGATTGCGATAGGATCCCGCGAGCTTGCCTCTAAGGCCGTCGCCCAGCGGGCCCGCGACGCTCGCCTGTACTTCCGTCGTTTCAAAATTGCCGATGGACAGCCGTACTTCACGTTCAAGCGTGTCGGCGGGGCGCTTGGAAAGGACATTGATCGCGCCGCCAATGGAGTTGCGGCCATATAGCGTGCCCTGAGGTCCACGCAGGACTTCGACGCGTTCAACGAAGAAATCGCTCTTGGACACGGCCGTTGTCGATGAATCGTAAATGCCGTCGGCATAGGTTGCGACGCCGGGATCGGATCCGTTCGTATTGGTCTGGCGGCCGACGCCGCGAATGAAGACCCGGTCATCACCGGCGGAAAAAGCCAGGCTGGGCGTGAAACGCGCAAAGTCCGAAAGACTGTCGAGACCCAATTCCTCACGGAGATCTGCTGTGAAGGCGGTTACCGCCACAGGCACGTCATTCAGGTCCTGCTCCCGCTTGACCGCCGTCACAGTAACCTGGTCCAGTTTACGAACGCCGTCCGGTTCCTCTTGAACCTGGGCAAACCCCTGACCACTTGCTGCGATTGCGAACGCACTGACAGCCGCAAGCATGGATGCTTTTCTCATTGTCCTAATTCCTCCCGATTGTTTTTGATCCTGAGTCTCCGCCCGGATTTCAGGAAAGTGTATGATCGATTAATCTATTTGCATAGTGTTAAATTGAATGATCGCAATGAATGCGTGATACGCCGCCTGGCGAGCGCCAACCAGTGTCCAAGGTGCGTGAAAAACTGAAGCGGGGTCACACGCATGAGAGAGCCGCCAGTCCAATGCGAACCGGTCGCCGCTCTTCGCGAGACAGCAGATCCTGTGCGACAAGAAGGGCGCGCCTGTTCGGGGCCGTGGCGGTCGATGTCAGGCGGATAAGCGGGTATCACCGTGCAGAGTACGCCTACACATCCCTTAACTCACCTGATGACGGACGCTGCCTGCACTACGGTTTCGTGTTTTCAATCGAATCCATCAGCAACGCCTTCCGGCGCCAGCCTCCAAAGCGGTAATAGAGAATGGCGAGCAAAGCGGACGAGATCGTCCCCACCGGAAAGCTCCACCAGATGGACGCCTGCCCCAGGAGGGGTTCGAAATAGTGGGCGAACGGCACGCGGAATCCCCACATGGTCAACGCAAAAACGATGGTCGGCGGAATCATCACGCCGTTCGCCCGCACGATCGACAGGAGCCCGGCCGTGATCGCCAGAACAGACCAGCTCCACAATACGATGCGATTGATATCGTGAGCGATGTCGAGGGAGGCACTGCCTTGCGGCAGGAACAAGCGGAGCGGCAAGTCTCCCAAAGCCAGCACCAGAATGGCCGTCAGCGCGGTGATTGCAAAGCTGAGGAGACAGCCGCGCAGGGCAATCTGATCGACCCTGTGCCACAGGTTTGCACCAATGTTCTGCGCCGCCATCGCCGACAAAGAGGCCGCCAGCGCCATGGCCGGCATCTGGACATATCCCCATAATTGCGCTGCGCCCGCATAGGCTGCAGCCGTGACAACGCCGTAGGCGTTGACCATGACGAGGAGTACAAAATAGGCGCCTTGCACAATGATCGTTTCAGCGCCCATTGGCAGGCCGCGCTTGATCAGCATTGCGAGCAGTGCCGGATCCGGACGCAGGAAACGCAGTTCCTCCCCATGCAGGGCGATAGGCAGGTCGCGGCGATAGATGTGTCGCACCATGGCGACGAGCGCAACGGCGACGCCAATCAGGTTGCCGAGCGCGACTCCTGCGATTCCAAGCCTCGGGAAGATTCCGTAGCCGGTGAGGAAAAGCGGCCCCAGCAGGAGCGACAGGCCAATCCAGACAACAGAATACCTGAACGGCGTGCGTGAATCCCCGCACCCACGCAGCATCATCATCAGGAAGATGAAGACGAACAAGCAAGGCATGACCAGACATGTCATACGCAGGAATGTGATGGCAAAATCGCGCGATGCCTGCGGCAGCCGAATGACATCAACGAGCCAGGGTGCAAACACGACCCCCAAAATCGCGATGAGTGTCGCCGCGATGGCTGCGAATGCCACCGACGACCCCACGATTTTCTTGACGTGCAGCATGTTGCCTCGGCCAACCGACTGGGCGATTGCGATGCCGGATGCCGCCCCCACCCCGATGATCATCCCCATCATCATG
>NZ_JBBKXE010000120.1:0-6992 GCF_037969335.1 Hyphomonas sp.
GGGGGGCACCGCTGCGGGCCAGGGGGAGGGTTTGGAGGTACCAACAGCGGGAACGCGAGTAGATGTGATGCCGACCGGGCGGGAAGGCCCTGCCGACATCACATGGGTTGAACGCATGCCCGCCGCTTTCCCGTCGCTAAAAATGCGTGGTTTTTCGTGTCATTTTTGTCATGACAAAATCGTCAGGTCCTGCTGCGCGCGCAACAGGACCCGGCAAACGATTCAGTTCGGTTCGTCGCTGACCTGTACGACAAGTTTTCCGAGGTTCTTGCCTTCGAAGAGGCGCGACAGGCTGGACGGTGCGTTCTCGAGGCCCTGGACCACATCGGTCTCGAATTTCAGTTTCCCTTCCATCAGCCACTGCGCCATCTGCTGGATGCCTTCGGCAAAGCGCGGATAGTAGTCGATGACGATGAAGCCCTTCAGGAGCGTCCGGCGCATCAGCAGGTTCTCGAAATTGAAGGGCCCGGGTACCGGTTCCGTCGCATTGTAGGTCGAGATCAGACCGCAAAGCGGCATGCGCGAAAAGTCGTTCAGCCGGGCGATGACCGTGTCCATGATCTTGCCGCCGACATTTTCGAAATTGATGTCGATGCCGTTCGGGCAATGCTTGTCGAGCGCCGCGCCGACATCTTCCTTCTTGTAGTTGATGGCCGCATCAAAACCGGCCGTCTCGACCAGCCATTTGCACTTCTCGTCCGAGCCCGCGATGCCGACAACGCGGCAGCCCTGGATCTTGGCGATCTGGCCAACCATGGACCCGACCGCGCCTGCGGCAGCGGAGACGACGACGGTTTCGCCCGCTTTCGGCTTGGCAATATCCATCAGCCCGAAATAGGCGGTCATTCCGGTCGCGCCGATCGGCCCCATGAAGGCGGTAAGCGGTACGCCCGGCAGCTGCGGCATCTTGGCGAGGCTCGCGCCCGGCAGCGTATTGTACAGTGCCCAATGCGCGAGCCCGGTATTGACGATGTCCCCCGGCTCCAGCCCGTCAAAGCGGCTTTCGGTGACGAGGCTGAGGCCGCCGCCGCGCATGGGTTCGCCCAAAGCGACCGGCGGAAGGTAGGCATCCTTGTCGCTCATCCAGATGCGATTGGTCGGATCGAGCGAGAGATAGATCGTGCGCGCGCGCACCTCACCATCCTGAAGCGGCGCAAGCGGCGCCTCGACGAGTTCAAGGTCGGTTTCCTTGACGTCTCCCACAGGGCGGTGGCGCAGCACCCAGGTCTTGTTCATCTCTGTCATCGTCTTCTCCCATTTTCAGGAAGGCTACGATGAATCAGGCTCAGCGCAAGACGTCCCGCCGGGAAAGCCACCAGGCATAGGCCGCGAAAAGAACGGCGATGATGACGATCATTGCGCTCATCATGCCTGCGCCCTCCATGCGCGGCGCGTTCTTGTCGAGCGTCCCGACCAGCATGCTGATCGTCGCGGCGAGAAAGGATGCGCTGAACAGCGGAAAGGCGATCTTGCGGCGAAGCAGCAGCATGACGCTGCCCAAAAACCCGCCGAACACGCCAATCACCCACAGCGCCCAGGCCCACATTGGCATCGCAAACCAGTAGTCCAGCATTTCGGCTGGATAAGAACTCAAATAGGCTTCGTTGCGTGTCGCCGTCATCGTGAAGTCGAAACAGCCAAAGCTGTTCCAAAGCAGGCTGACGACGCCCACGACCCACAGGTGCCAAGGTGTTTTTGCGCCAGTAGCGCCCATCGCGTCCGACATTGATTTTCCCTCCCAGGAATTTTATTTCGGCACAGTACTATGAAAGGTTCCGCAGGGGAATGTCGCTACCAAAATCCGGACTGAGGCGAACGCATCCGGTTTGAGACACGCAGCGGGTGACGGGCTTGTCTCAAGCGGCTAAACCAACCGTCAGCAAAGGATTCCCTGCATATGGCCACCGCACCCGTTACCAAGGACAGTCATCTCTATCTGGTCGATGCGAGCGCCTATATCTTCCGCGCGTTCCACGCCCTGCCCCCGCTGACGCGCGCGTCAGACGGCCTGCCCATCGGCGCGGTGGCCGGTTTCTGCAACATGCTGTTCAAGCTGCTCGAAGAGGTGAAGGGACCCGACCGCCCGACCCATTTTGCGTGCATCTTCGATGCCTCGTCGCACACGTTCCGCAATGAAATGTACGACAAGTACAAGGCCAACCGGTCAGAGACGCCGGAAGAGCTGGTGCCGCAATTCCCGCTGGTGCGCCGCGCGGCCATCGCGTTTGCCGCGCATGCGCTGGAGCTAGAAGGGTGTGAGGCCGATGACCTGATCGCGACCTATGCGCGGCAGGCCGAGGCCAAGGGCGCGCGGGTGACCATCGTGTCGTCGGACAAGGACCTGATGCAGCTCGTCTCCGACCGCGTCGTGATGCTGGACACGATGAAGAACAAGACGATGGGCGTGGAGGCCGTGTTCGAGAAGTTCGGTGTCGGGCCGGAACGCGTGGTCGACGTGCAGTCGCTGGCGGGCGACAGCGTCGACAATGTGCCGGGCGCGCCGGGCATCGGCATGAAGACGGCCGCACTTCTCATCAACGAGTATGGCGACGTTGAAACGCTGCTGGAGCGGGCTGGCGAGATCAAGCAGCCGAAGCGCCGGGAATCCCTGATCGACAATGCCGCGCAAGTGCGCCTGTCGAAACAGCTGGTGACTCTGAAGGATGATGTGCCGGTGACGCTGGACCTCGAAGGGCTGGCAGTGGCCGACCCGGACCCGGACACGCTGATCGCCTTCCTCGAGGAAATGGAGTTCCGCACCATTACGCGGCGCGTACGCGAGATGATGGAAATGGAAGGCGTGATCGAGGCTGCGCCGCCTGCCGAGGACCCGATTGACCGGACGAAATACGAGTGCGTTCGCGATTTTGAACGGCTGGAAGACTGGGTCGCGCGGGCCATGGCACAGGGCTATGTTGCGGTGGACACGGAGACTGACAGTCTCGATTCCGTTGCGGCCAATCTGGTGGGTGTGTCGCTGGCGCTGTCGCCGGGCGAGGCCTGTTACATTCCGCTCGCGCATGTCGATCCGAACGGGGCCGGCGATGGCGACATGTTCGGAGCCGATCCGCCGCGCCAGATCCGGATGAAGGATGCCATGCGCGCGCTGAAGCCGATGCTGGAAGACGCCTCAGTCCTGAAGATCGGCCAGAATATCAAATATGATGACAGCGTCTTCGCCACGCAGGGCATCCACGTTTCGCCGATCGATGACACGATGCTGCTGTCCTATGTGCTGAACGCCGGCAAGCACAGCCACGGCATGGACACGCTTTCGGAGCGTTACCTGAACCACAAGCCGATCTCGTTCAAGGAAGTGGCGGGTATCGGCAAACAACAGGTCAGCTTTGACCGGGTCGCGCTCGACAAGGCGACGGAATACGCCGCCGAGGACGCCGATGTGACGCTGCGCCTGTGGCAGACGTTCAAGCCGAAACTGCACAGCGAAAAAGTCACGACCGTTTACGAGACGCTCGAACGGCCGCTTGTGCCGGTGCTGGCGCAGATGGAGCGCGAAGGCATCAAGGTCGACCGCGACCAGCTCTCGCGCCTGTCGGCCGATTTCTCGCAGCGCTGCGCCGCGCTGGAGGCCGAAGCCGAAGAACAGGCCGGGCGCGCGTTCAATATTGGCAGCCCGAAACAGCTCGGCGAAATCCTGTTTGACGAGATGGGACTTGAAGGCGGCAAGAAGACCAAGACCGGCGCATGGGTGACCGACGCCGACGTGCTGGAAGGCCTCGCCGCTGAGGGTCATGCCCTGCCCCGCACGATTGTTGACTGGCGGACACTCTCCAAGCTGCGCTCGACCTATACAGAGGCGCTGCAAGCCGCGATCAATCCGAAGACGGGCCGGGTGCATACGAGCTTTGCCATGGCCGTGGCACAGACGGGGCGGCTGTCATCGTCTGACCCGAACCTGCAGAACATCCCGGTACGGACGGAAGAAGGGCGCAAGATTCGCGCAGCCTTCATTGCCGATGAGGGCAACGTTCTTGTCAGCGCCGACTATAGCCAGATCGAGTTGCGCATCCTGGCGCACATGGCCGATATTCCGGCCCTGAAAGACGCGTTCCACAAGGGCCTCGACATTCACGCGATGACGGCGAGTGAAATGTTTGGCGTGCCCATTGAAGGCATGGACCCGATGGTGCGCCGTCAGGCAAAGGCGATCAATTTCGGGATCATCTATGGCATTTCGGGCTTTGGCCTCGCGCGCCAGCTCGGCATCCCGCAGGGCGAGGCAGCGGAGTATATCAAGACCTATTTCAAACGCTTCCCCGGCATCCGCGCCTATATGGACGAGACCAAGGCCTTCGCGAAGGAGACAGGTTACGTGGAGACGGCGTTCGGCCGGAAGATCCACCTCGAAGCGATCAGGTCAAAAGGCCCGGCCAAGGCCTTTGCCGAACGCCAGGCGATCAATGCCCCGATCCAGGGATCGGCCGCTGACGTGATCAAGCGCGCGATGATCCGCATGCCGGAGGCGCTGGCCAAGGCCGGGCTGAAGGCGCGCATGCTGTTGCAGGTGCATGATGAACTGATTTTCGAATGCCCGAAAGCCGAGGCCGAGACGCTGATCAAGCTGGCACAGGAGACGATGCAGGGCGCGGCGATGCCTGCACTGAACCTGTCCGTACCGCTTGTTGTCGACGCGCGCGCTGCGAGCAATTGGGCGGAAGCGCACTGATGACGACATAAAGCTGCGAGCAGGCCATTGACCTGCCGTCGTCATTGCTAAACCCCTGAGGCGTGGCTATTTGCACCCTGAACACTGAATAAAGAGGCTCACCGTGGCAATCCTATATCGTTCCCGCACTTCCACCCATGGCCGCAACATGGCCGGCGCTCGCGGCCTGTGGCGCGCAACCGGCATGAAGGACGGCGATTTCGGCAAGCCGATCATTGCTGTGGTGAACTCATTTACCCAGTTCGTGCCGGGCCATGTGCACCTGAAAGACCTCGGCCAGCTGGTCGCCGGCGAGATCGAGGCATCGGGCGGCGTGGCCAAGGAATTCAACACGATTGCGGTCGATGACGGCATCGCGATGGGCCATGACGGCATGCTCTATTCGCTGCCAAGCCGCGAAGTGATCGCCGACAGCGTGGAATACATGGTCAACGCGCATTGCGCCGATGCGATGGTCTGCATCTCCAATTGCGACAAGATCACGCCCGGCATGATGATGGCGGCGCTGCGGCTCGACATTCCGGTCGTATTCGTGTCCGGCGGACCGATGGAGGCCGGCAAGGTCAATATCGACGGCGAACTGAAATCGGTCGACCTGATCGACGCGATGATCGAGGCGGCCAACCCGGAACGCACCGACGCCGAAGTGCTGGCCTATGAAGAGGCCGCCTGCCCCACCTGTGGCTCATGCTCCGGCATGTTCACGGCGAACTCGATGAACTGCCTCGCCGAAGCGCTCGGCCTCGCCCTGCCGGGCAATGGCTCGACACTGGCGACGCACTCCGACCGGGAGCAACTGTTCCGGCGCGCCGGGCGCCGCATCGTTGAGCTGTCGAAGATCTATTACGAGGATGGCGACAAGTCTGTCTCCGCGCGCGGCATTGCCAACAAGGCGGCGTTCGAGAATGCGATGACGCTGGACATCTCAATGGGCGGGTCGACCAACACAATCCTGCACCTTCTGGCGATCGCCAGTGAGGGCGAGGTGGACTTTACTCTGGCCGATATAGACCGGCTGAGTCGTGACACGCCTTGCCTCTGCAAGGTCGCCCCGGCGATTGAGAACGTGCACATGGAAGACGTGCATCGGGCGGGCGGCATTTTCGGCATTCTGGGCGAGCTCGACCGCGCCGGAAAGCTCGACACGAGCGTGCGCACGATACATTCCGCCACGATGGCCGAGGCCATCACCAAATGGGACGTGGCGCTGACCAATGACCCGGACGTGCAGGAATTGTTCCTCGCCGCGCCGGGCGGCGTGCGCACGACGCAGGCCTTCAGCCAGTCGCGCCGCTACAAGGAACTCGACACCGACCGCGAAAAGGGGGTCATCCGTTCATCGGCCCATGCCTTCTCGCAGGATGGCGGGCTGGCCGTTCTGTATGGCAATATCGCGGAACAGGGCTGTGTGGTGAAGACCGCTGGCGTTGACGACTCGATCCTCAAATTCTCCGGCCCGGCCATTGTGTGCGAAAGCCAGGAAGATGCGTGCGACCGTATCCTGAACAAGGGCGTGAAAGCCGGTGACGTGGTGATCATCCGTTATGAAGGCCCGCGCGGCGGCCCCGGCATGCAGGAAATGCTGTACCCGACGTCCTACCTGAAATCGTTGAAGCTGGGCAAAGCCTGCGCCCTGATCACTGACGGGCGCTTTTCCGGTGGCACGTCTGGGCTGTCCATCGGCCATGTCAGTCCGGAAGCGGCCGAAGGCGGCCTGATCGGCCTGATCGAGGAAGGCGACCTGATCGAGATCGACATCCCGAACCGCACGATCCATGCGAAGATCGATGACGCCGAAATCGCGCGCCGCCGCGCCGACATGGACGCCCGCGGCGACAAGGCCTGGAAGCCGGTGAAGGACCGCCCCCGCAAGGTGAGCCGCGCACTGAAAGTGTACGCCGCGCATGTGGGGAATGCGTCGCAAGGGGCCGTGAGGCTGGATCCTTAGGCGGATTTGTCGGCCAGCTCGACGCAACGCCGATACCTGCAATCGACTGTCGCCGCAGACGCAAGCTCATCCTGAGCGAAGTCGAAGGATGAAACCGGTGGCGCATGCCCCTCCCTGCCCGCGCCCGTGCTTCGACTTCGCTCAGCATGAGCGCTTCGATAGCGAGCGTGGGGTGCAGTGGCCGGTCCCGAATTGATCGACCGCCCGTCCCCAATCATGGCGACGTGCCCCCATGTTACCTTAAATCGCCGTAATGTGAGCGTTTGCTTGCCCTAGTCTGCTGTTTTCATTGGGACAGCACCGAAGGAGGGCTTTTGTCATGTCGCGAACCGTGGTTGAACACCATAATGCAAAACG
>NZ_JBBKXE010000121.1:0-2889 GCF_037969335.1 Hyphomonas sp.
GGTCGGGGTCAGGTGTCGGGTAAATTGAATCCGTATTCCCGGCGCAGGCCGGGATCTCGTGCGGCACGTCCGGACAGGATGGCCTGAGGTCCCGGCATTCGCCGGGAGCACGGGGACGTGGTGTCTGCGAACGCAAGCCTCAGCCTGTCCGATACGGGTGCACGGAAAATGCCCGAACGATGCCCGGACAGGTCATCCGACAATTGCAGCACGACGACGCGGCCATTCCACATGACGCCCCAGAGCATCTGGCTGCCCGGACCACCCGCCGCGCGGAACCAGCGCTTCAAACGCTGGATGCGCCAGAAGATGAGCGGCCAGAGCGGCAGCAGGTACCAGGGCAGGCCCGGCATGGGGGTGAGAAGGCTGAAAGCTGGCATCGCGGCGCATTATACGCGCAGGTCGGGAGGGGGTGGATAAGTGGGGGCGCCACCCGAAAGCGGCGCCCCGGATTTATCAGCCTGCTTGCGGCGTGAACGCCATTTGCAGCGTCTCCTGTCCGGTGGCTTCGTGGACGTACTCACCCACTTGCTTGAAGCCGTACCGGTCATAGAAGGCGCGGCCGATGGCATTGGCCTTGAACACGTCAAGCGTCACGGCGCCCTTCTTGGATACCGCGAAATCCATCATGGCGCGGCCACGGCCTTGTCCATGATGTTCGGGCTGAAGGAAGATGGCGCCGACTTCGGCGCCGATCAGTGCGATAAAGCCGATGGGCGTGGCATTGTCTTCCAGCACCCATATTTCAGCGAACTTGGGATAGACGTTCCTGACATTCTCGGCTTCCGCATCCAGAAACGGAACGGACAGAAACGGATGAGCGCGTTCGCTGGCAGTCCGCCAGATAGATACCACGGCGTCTGCATCGTGGTCAGTATAGGGTCTGATCATTGTCAGAGACCCCTTTCATCGTTTGCGCCCCGGCGGGTGCCGGGCGCGCGTTACCTGGGATTTTGTGAATCAACTCAAAGGGCTCAGCGTGACGAGGCACGTCGAGTCTGATCTTCTGCAACTTGTTTTGGCCGCACCATGCGCGCCAATATTATCGGGACATAAAATCTCCGGCTCGATGTTGCGAGACTAGCGCATCAGACTCCTGTTTCCAAGAGTTGACCCGTTGGGGGCTGTTTTGACGCCTCTTGCTTGAGTCGACTGATCAGGGAGGGAAGCCCGTGCCGCATGTTCCACATGTTCCGATGCCCAAATGGACGTGCGCCAAGTGCGGCGCGCAGAACACGATCAATGTGTCGCGCTGTTCGAATTGCGACGAGATGCGCGCAGCGGGGCAAGCCTTCAACAATGGCGCAACGTCGGTGAGTTCCGCGCTGCGGCGGGCGATTGATGACGCCAAGGCCGATGCGATGAAAAGCCTGAAGAAGCCGCCGGGGACCTAAAGGCGGGCTTTGATCGCGGCGCACGCCCTGGCCAGCGCTGCCGGGTAAAGCTGGTGCTCCACCGGCAGGAGGCGGGCGGCGAGGCTGTCGGTCGTGTCGCCGGGCAGGATGGGCAGGCTGGCCTGCTGGATGATCTCGCCATCATCGACGCCAGGGCTGACCCAGTGGACGGTGGCGCCGGCTTCGGCGTCGCCTGCGTCGAGGGCGCGCTGGTGGGTGTCGAGGCCCTTGTATTTCGGCAGGAGCGAGGGGTGGATATTGATCATCCGGCCCTGCCATTTTTCAACGAACCACGGAGTGAGAACCCGCATGAAACCGGCCAGCGCGATGATCTCGGTGCCTGCGTCGGTGAGGGCGGCGTCCATGGCTCGCTCGAAGGCTTCGCGGTCCTTGCCATAGGCTTTGTGATCAATGGCGAGAGACGGTACGCCCGCTTCCAACGCGGTTTCGAGGCCGATGGCGTCGGGGCGGTTGGAGAGGACGAGGACCGGCTCGGCCGGATAGTCCGGTGCGGCGGCGGCTTTCAGCAGCGCCTCCATGTTCGAGCCGCGGCCGGAAATCAGGATCGCGAGCTTGAGACGCTTCATTTCGCGGCGAGGTGGCCGAGGATGACGGGGGTTTCGCCGGCGTCATTGAGCTGGGCCATGGCGGCGTCTGCGTCTTCAGCGGCGACGGCGAAGATGAGGCCGATGCCCATGTTGAAGGTGCGGTGCATCTCGTCTTCGGTGACATTGCCGGCCTGCTGTAGCCACTGGAAGACCGGGAGCGGGGTCCAGGCCGTGCGGTCGATAATCGGGGTCAGGTGGTCCGGCACCATGCGGGGCGTGTTCTCGGTGAGGCCGCCGCCGGTAATGTGGGCGAGACCTTTGACGACGCCTGAACGGATCAGCGGCAGGACGATATGCGAATAGAGGCGGGTCGGCGTCAGCAGGGCTTCGCCGAGCGTCTGGTTGCTGAACGGCGACGGCGAGGCATGGGTCAGGCCTTCGCGCTCGACGATGCGGCGGATCAGGGAATAGCCGTTGGAATGCGGGCCGGAGGAGGCAATGCCGATCAGCACGTCGCCGGGCACCATGTCGTCCATGCGCGGCAGGACCTTGTCGCGGTCGACGGCGCCGACGACGAAGCCGGCGAGGTCATAGTGGCCGGGCGGATACATGCCGGGCATTTCGGCCGTTTCGCCGCCGACAAGGGCGCAGCCGGACTGGCGGCAGCCTTCGGCAATGCCGGAAACAACTGCCTCGGCGATGCCACCTTCGAGTTTGCCGGTCGCGAAATAATCGAGAAAAAAGAGTGGCTCGGCGCCCTGGGCCAACACGTCATTGGCGCACATGGCAACGAGGTCGATGCCGACCGTATTGTGTCGCCCGGCCTCGAAGGCGAGCATCAGCTTGGTGCCGACGCCGTCCGTGCCGGAGACGAGGATCGGGTCCTCATAGCCAGCTTTCTTCAAATCAAACAAGGCGCCGAAGCCGCCGAGGCCGCCCATCACGCC
>NZ_JBBKXE010000122.1:0-8708 GCF_037969335.1 Hyphomonas sp.
GTCCTTCCAGCTTGGAGTTTGCCCCATGAACCGCCTGATTGCGTCCCTGATCCTTGCGATTGCCGTCGTTTCTCCCGCCCATGCCTGGGGCAAGACCGGGCACCGTGTCGTCGGCGCCATTGCCCAGACCTATCTCAGCCAGACGGCGGACAGCGCGGTGAAAGATATTCTGGGCCCTGAAGGCATGGCCGAGGCAGCCGACTGGCCCGACCACATGCGCTCCAGCCCGGATGATTTCTGGCGCTCGGAAGCCAGCCCCTATCACTATGTGACCATTCCGGTCGGCATGAGCTATGCGCAGGTGACGCCGCCGCCGGAAGGCGATGCCATCACGGCACTGGCCCGGTTCCGCGCCATCGCAATCGATCCGTCAGCGTCGCTTGAGGACCGCCAGCTCGCCCTGCGCTTCATCGCCCATCTCGTCGGCGACCTGCACCAGCCGCTGCACGCCGGCAATGGCACCGACCGGGGCGGCAACCAGTTCATCTGCACCTTTTTCGAGGAAATGACGAACCTGCACGAGGTCTGGGACGAGTTGCTGATCAACTACCAGGAACTGTCCTATACGGAATGGACCGAATGGCTGGTGCAGAAGATCACGCCCGACCAGCTCGCCGAATGGGCCAAGGCCCGCCCCGCTGACTGGGCCGACGAGAGCGCCGCGATCCGCGACACGATCTATCCGGACACGCAGATCCTGTCCTGGGATTATGCCTACCAGACACGCCCCATCCTGCGACAACGCCTGTCACAGGGCGGTGTACGCCTCGCAGCCTATCTCAACGAGATGTTCGAAACGGCAGCACCCGCCGCCGAATAAGCCCCTCAGGCGCTGGCGCGGTTGATTCGGCGGCGCTGGACACTGGACGGGATGTTCAGGCTCTCGCGATATTTCGCCACCGTGCGGCGGGCGATCTCGATGCCATAACCGGTCAGGATCTCGACGATCTGGTCGTCGGAGAGGACGTCGTCTTCGGTCTCGCCGTCGATCAGCACCTTGATCCGGTGACGCACGGCTTCAGCCGAGTGGGCCTCGCCGCCGCCGGTTGCCGGGATCGATGCTGAGAAGAAATATTTCAGTTCGAACAGGCCGCGCGGCGTCGACATGTACTTGTTCGATGTCACGCGGCTGACCGTCGATTCATGCATCTCGATCGCGTCGGCGACCTGTTTCAGGTTCAGTGGCCGAAGATGCGCCACACCATGCGCGAAGAACGCATCCTGCTGGCGTACGATTTCGCTGCCGACTTTCAGGATCGTCCGGGCGCGCTGGTCCAGTGACTTGATCAGCCATGTCGCGTTCGAAGCACACTCGGAGATGAATTCTTTCTCCTTGTCGCGCATCGGCAGGGCCGTCACTTCGGCATAATAGGCCTTGTCCATCAGGACGCGCGGCAGCGTCTCCGAATTCAGCTCGACTGCAAACATGCCGTTCGGCAGTTCACGTACGAAGACGTCCGGCGTCACGGCAATCGTCGTATCGCTCGAAAAGCCACTGCCGGGCTTGGGCGACAACTGGCGCAGTTCCGCCAGCATCTCCTGCAGGTCGGCCTTGTCGACACCGCACACATCGGCGAGCGCCTTCAGGTCATGCTTGGCCACCATGTCGAGATTGGCCAGCATGGCCTCCATGGCCGGATCGAAGCGCCCGCGCTCCTTCAGCTGCAGCGTCAGACATTCCGGGATCGAGCGGGCCATCACGCCGGTCGGCTCGAAGCCCTGGCAGACCTCCAGCACGGCAGCGACATTGGCGACGTCCGCGCCCAGCGCCTTGGCGACGTCGTCCAGCGGTGCACGCAGGTAGCCGGCTTCGTCTGTCTCGTCGATCAGGCGGGCACCGATCAGGCGGTCCGCCGCCGACAGGCCGGCAATATTCAATTGGTTATGCAGGTGTTCCTGCAGGGTGGCATCCGTCGACAGGTTGGCGGCGAAGTCATATTCTTCACTGTTGAAGCTGCCGCCCGACGTGGCGCTCGACCAGTCGGTCTGGGCCGATGGGCCCGAGCCGCCTGCCGGCAGCGCCGCGTCCGACCCCGTACCGGGTTCAAACACGTCTTCGCCCGGCGCATCAAGCTGGTCGCGGGCGGTGCCCATGCCGGAAGTGTCATCGAGGGAAAGCTGCTCGCGGCGCGCCGGCGCTTCGCCCTGTTCGTTGGCGTCGCCGGCATTGTCGTCAGCCTTGTTGAGCAGCGGATTGCGCTCGATCTCGGCCTCCACGAACTCGGCGAGTTCCTGGTTCGAGAGCTGCAACAGCTTGATCGCCTGCTGCAACTGCGGCGTCATTACCAGGGACTGGCCCTGGCGCATGTCGAGTGACTGTTTCATTCCTAAGCCCGCGCCCTTCAGATCAAGCGGCGAACTGTTCACCCAGATAGACCCTGCGCACGTCTTCATTCTTCAGCACGTCTTCCGGTGTGCCGTTGAAGAGGACGTCGCCATCATACATGACATAGGCCCGGTCCACGATCTGTAGCGTCTCGCGGACCTGGTGGTCCGTAATCAGGACGCCCAGGCCACGTTGCTTCAGGTAGCGGACAAGTTCGGAAATGTCGGAAATGGCGAGCGGGTCGATACCGGTGAACGGTTCGTCCAGTAGCATGAAGCTCGGACGGGATGCGAGTGCACGTGCAATCTCCACCCGGCGACGTTCACCTCCCGAAAGGGACGTGGCCGCCTGGCCGCGAAGATGTTCCACATGCAGTTCGCTCAGCAGGCTGTCGACCTGTGCCATGCGGGCAGACCGGTCTTTTTCGACCAGTTCTGCCACCGCCATGACATTTTCTTCCACTGTCATCCCCCGGAAGATAGACGCTTCCTGGGGAAGGTAGCCCACGCCGAGGCGTGCGCGCTGGTACATGGGCAGGCTGGTCACATCTTCCCCATCGATCGAAATCGATCCGGAATCTACACCGATCAGGCCCATGATCATATAAAAGCAGGTCGTCTTGCCGGCCCCGTTGGGTCCAAGCAGGCCAACAACTTCTCCGCGTTGCAGGGACAGAGAAACGTCGCGCACCACCTGTCGCTTGCCAAATGATTTGGCAATATTCTTAACGACAAGGCCTTCGGCCGCTTCGGTCATCTCGTGAGTTCGTCCCTGATCACGGGCAGTTTCGTCGCCCCGTTCTTGGCATAGCCTGACATACTTAAGATCGGCTTCACGCCATTGCTTGAATTTTTCAGTTTCCGGCTGTGTCCTTGTCGGACTCGATCACCATGCGTGTCCGTCCGGTACCGCCATCCAGCGTTGTCCGGCGCTTGCCGACTTCCAGTTTCAGTATCTGGCCTTCAGCCACGTCACGCTCGCGCATCAGCGCCACATTGCCCGTCATCGTGATCGTATCGACCGCCGCGTCATAGACGCCGCGATCGCCCTTGGCCTTCATTTCCGGCGTCACATAGAACACATTGCCTTCGGCAATCATGGTCTGGATCTGGCCGAAACCAGAGCCGACCCCCGCGGATTCACCCCCCGCCTTGCCGCTGAATATGATCGTCACCGTGTCGGCGCGTAGCCGGGCTGTGCCCTGCTGGATGTCGACATTGCCGATCAGCAACACCTTGCGCTCGCGCTCAAGACTCTCGGTCCGCTCGGAATCAATGTAAATTGGCCCGCCTTCAGACGAAATCTGCGCCATCGCCGGAACGGCGATGGCCGAGACCGCCAGGGCCGCACCAAGAAACTTAAGGATTGCCATCTGCATCACCTTCATCGGTTGCCGGCACATCTGGCTCGGCCGGATAAATCACTGTTTTTACATTACCCTGAAAGACGACGCGGTTGCCACCTTCAAGAATCTCATACGAATCCGAGCGAATATCGCCAAGCGGTCCCTTGCCTTCGAGCGGGGAAAGCCCCTCGACCCAGTCCTGCCCGACATGCACGCGCGCCGCTGTTGTTTTGAAAGAATAGCCCGATGCATCCGTGATTTCGACATCGTCATACAGTTCGAGGATGCCTGCATCGCGGTCATACATGCCTGACGGTGCGCGCACTTCGGTCCCGGCGGCATCCCGCAGGATCGGCCCGACCAGGTCGACGGCATTGGCAGTCAGTTCCTTGCGGCGGGCCGCATCCGCCGTGATCGTGAAGCTCTGACCGGTGGAATCGCGTCCGGCAAAGCGCGGATTGAGCATGGTGACGACTTCATCGCCTGAAATCTTGACCGGCACAGCGTCGCGGGAAAAGGCGCTCTTGATGATATATCCCAAGAACAGGCCGATCGAGACGGCCGCGCAGGCCATGAACAGGACGCGAAGCCCCCGAACCAGGCCCGACCGCTTGCGCGCTTCTTCCAGCGTCAGTTGCCGCCGTGGCGCCCAGAGCGATGCCGGGTCGTGATGCTTGACTGCGTCCATGAAAGCGCCTGCGGCCGGTTACAACGTATTCTGGGCCGTGTTTACCTTTGATAAGGGCCAAACAAAAGCGTCCAGCACATGACGGTTGCGTCAGGAATGCGCGAAAATATCCTGCTCACCCCAGCCCGCGAGGTCGAGCGCGGCCCGGGTCGGCAGGAAGTTGAAACAGGCCTGCGCCATTTCCAGCCGTCCCTCGCGGATCAGCATGGCTTCGAGGCCCGCTTTGATGACATGCAGGTGGAACACGTCTGACGCGGCGTATTGCAATTGCGCATCGCTCAAGTCTTTCGCGCCCCAATCGGAACTCTGCTGCGCCTTGGAGAGGTCGACTCCTGCGATTTCGCGGGCGACGTCCTTCAAGCCATGCCTGTCGGTATAGGTCCGCGCCAGTTTGGACGCGATCTTGGTGCACCAGATCGGCGCGCAATCCACGCCCAGCCAGCGCTTGATCATCGCCACGTCGAACCGGGCAAAATGGAACAGCTTGATGACCTTTGGATCGGTCAGCAGCGCCTTCAGGTTCGGGCAGTTGAAGTCGCGGCCGAGCTGGACGAGATGCGCCGTGCCGTCGCCAGATGACAATTGCACCAGGGTCAGGTGGTCGCGCAGCGGGTTCAGGCCCATGGCCTCGGTATCGATGGCCACGATGGGGCCGAAATCGATGTTCTTGGGCAGGTCGCCCTTATGCAATGTGATTCCGTTCATGCGCCGGGCTTAGCATGAGAGGCGCAAACGGCAAATGATCCGTTCCGGCGCGTTCTTTAGACCGCGCGGCGCATCCCGGCCCACGCAGCCATCAGGTCATCCCGGTGAGCCGGATCGGCGATCGAAATCAGGCATTCGGCACGTCGGTCGATGTCGGCGCCGCGCAGGTCGACCGCGCCATGCTCCGTCACAACCCAGGAAATATCCGAACGCGGCAGGCTCACCGCCTCCGGGCCAAGGCGGGGCACAATGCGGCTGACCGTTCCCTTTGCGGCGGTCGAGGGGAGCGCAATAATCGGCACCCCGCCTTTCGAGGCAGCTGCCCCGCGCAGGAAATTCGCAAGGCCGCCAATGCCGGACACCTGCCGCCCCTTCATGAATTCCGCATTGGCCTGCCCGAACAGGTCCACTTCCAGCACCGAATTGATCGCCACGAAGCGCTCGATCCCGGCCAGCACATTAATCCCGTGGGTCACGTCGACAGCGCGGAAACGGAAGCGATGGTCGCGCGCCACGCGCTCGTAAAGCGCCTGCGTACCCATCGCCACGCCGGTCAGGATCGCACCGGCCTCATCCACAACACGCCCGGCATCAATCAGGCCCAGCACCGGATCTGTCACCAGGCCCGAATGGATACGCAAATTGGTCGGACCGCCCGCCTCGGACAGCGCCTTCAGTGCCGCCTGCTGCACATTGCCGATGCCGAATTGCAGGCAGGCTGCGTCCGTCCCCACCAGCCCGGCAATCGTCTCGCCGATCTGCGCGAAGGTCGGTGGCAGCGCCGATTCCGTCAGCTCCACCAGCGGCGTGTCATCCTCGGCAACGACCGCAAACCGCGACAGCGGCACGCGTGGCGTATCACCCGGGGCCGGCATGTTGCGGTTGACGATGGCCATGGCGGGAATATCCGTCCGGGCCAGCACCGCACCGGAGAAATCCGCCGACACGCCAAGGCTCACCCGGCCATCCGCTTCTGGCGGCGACACCATCACCACGGCCAGGTCAATCGGCCCGCTGACCATGTCGCGATAACTGTCGCTATAGTGCATTGGGCGCAGGCGTATCTTGCCGGCATCGAACGCCGCGCGCATGTCGCCATACAGGAACGGCATCTCGGCGCGCGCCGTTTCATGCAGGCTGGTCCAGTCGGTCCGGTTCAGCCCCGGCACCGGCACGCCGACAAAGGTCAGGTCGCGGGCCAGTTCCGGTTCCCCGCGCAGCGCCTCGGCCAGCGCCACAGGTTCACCGCTACAGCCCGCAATATAAATCCGGGCCGGCCCGGGCTTAAGCACCCGCAATTGCGCGAAAGCCGTCGCGATCATTTGAACGTGAATTTGGCGGGGCGTTTCTCCAGGAAGGACGAATAGCCCTCGACGAAATCCTCGCTGGAAAAGCCTGCCACGAACAGGGCCGCCGCCTCGGGCGAGGTATCCTCCCAGCCGGCTTCGACCCCGGCCACCATCTCCTTGATCGCGCGCACCGACCATTGCGAATTCGCTGCCACCGCTTCGCCAAGCTCGCGCGCACCGGCGAGCGCTTCGCCCTTGCCGACAACCCGGTTGAGCAGGCCGAGGGCGTTTGCCTCAGCCACATCAAAAATGCGCGCGGTGAACAAGATGTCTTTCGTCCGCGATGCGCCAATCGCCGTCACAAGCCGCCGCATATCGCCCGCCGGATAGACAATGCCCAGCTTGGCCGGCGTGATGCCAAAGCGCGCGCCTTCGCCCGCCACGCGCAGGTCGGCGGCCATGGCGAGGCTCATGCCCCCGCCGACGCAGGCGCCATCAATCGCCGCGATCACCGGCTTCGGACAATGCTCGATCGCATTCAGCGCCGCCGCGATGGTTTCGCCGGATTGCGCCGCCGCTTCCGGCGTCGAATAGATGGTCGAGAATTCCGAAATGTCCGCGCCTGCCGCGAAGGCCCCGGCATCGCCGCCGTGCAGGATCACAACTTTGACGGCATCTGCCGCAACAACCCGCTGGATCAGCTCCGGTATGGCCGCCCACATGTCGACCGACAGCGCATTGCGCTTGCCCGGCTTGTTGAGAATGATCTCGCCAAACGGCGCATTGATCTCGAGGCGTATGGACGACTGGCTCAAATGGCTTCCCCGGCATGGGCGCCAAGGCGGCGCGGGCTGCCACCTCATGGCAAGAACACCCCGGCGGCGCAAGGGATAGTGCCTAGGAGGCCTTCTTCAAGGCAACCAGTGCTTCGTCCAGTGCCGACAGGAAGCGCGACCGGTCTGCCTTGGTGAACGGCGCCGGGCCACCGGCGCGCGGGGCCCCGGCCTCGCTGATACCAACCCGCAGGTCCGCCATGATGGCCCGGGTAGCCACAGCCGCGCCGATCGAATCATCCGTAAACGGCTTGCCCGTCGGGCCAATCACGCGCGCACCGGCCTTGAGGCATCGGTCCGCCAGCAGGATGTCGGCCGTGATCACGACGCTCCTAGCGTGCGCCCGTTCGGCGATCCAGTCATCGGCGGCATCAAACCCGTCCGTCACGATCTGGCGCGAAATCAGCGCATGTTCGGGAATGCGAATATACGAGTTTGATACAAGCACCGCGGGCACTTTGTGGCGCAGCGCAACGCGGTAAATCTCGTCCTTCACCGGGCAGGCATCGCCATCAATAAATATCTGTACGTCTTCGCTCATGGCTGCTCTTTAGCAGGCGCAGGTGCGGCGTCCATGCTGGTAATCCATTCGCGCACCAGCGCGACCCCGTCATCATCGATCACGCTGCGCCCCAGCTCCGGCATGGCGACCCCCGCCTCGGACGACTCCATCCGGTGGGCCAGGATCGAACGGTCCGGATCACCGGGGGCGATCACATAGGTGATGCCGCCAGACCCGCGTCCCGCTGCTGTCGGGTGCTTGCCGAGACCGAGCTTGACAGGCGACGTCTCCCCTGCCCCGAGCCAGAGGCCCGAATTCGAAGCGGAGCCCGTCGCCTTGTGGCAATGGGCACAATTGATATCGAGATAGGCCCGCGCCCGGCCTGCAACCGGCAGGCTGACATCATAGATCGCTGTCGCCGCCGGCACACCGTCCGGCACGCCTTCGAGCACACCCCGCGCCTGCCAGTCGGCGATCTGGTTCACGCCAGCAGGGCCATCATGGTTCAGGTTGCGCGCCTTGGGCCCGATCGGCAGCACCGCGTCGCCGTCCTGATGGCAGGTCTTGCACTGGTTCTTGTTCGGAATCGCATAGTCGATCGCGAGAACATCTCCCAACGGCCCGACAACCGATATCGCCTGCCGGCCGCCGGCGGGCGCATAGACCGCTTCGGTACCTTCCCCGTTCCAGACGTAGGGAAACGCCGCCCAGCCATCCGCCTTGTGGATCAGCACCCGTGTCTCGACCTTGTATTCGCGCACGCCCGGCGCCCGCAGGTCCGGTGCAAACGCAAATGTCTTGATCAGCGCACTGCCGACCGGGAAGTCGATTACACGATCAGCCGAATAGTCCGCCGATTTGCCCTTCGGCACGTAAACGAAGCGGTGCTTGATCGCATGGTCCGAGAACAGCGGATTGATCAGGTCATAGGGCACGACGCGGTCCACCGGATGATCGGCTGCGGCATCGCTAAAGAAACCATAGTCCGCCAGGTAGGGCGCCGGCGCGTCGGCCAGCAGC
>NZ_JBBKXE010000123.1:0-5052 GCF_037969335.1 Hyphomonas sp.
TCGCGGGCATAGACAGGGGCGGGCGGGTGGCTCGCCGGATCAAAGCCCGGGGCCTTGAGCGCCGCCGTGATGGCCGAGGGCTGCATCGGGCGCGTATCGATCTGTTCGGCAGTCTCGCCCAATGCGTCTTCGCCATCGATGAAGACGGGCACGGTAAATCCGGCCAGCATGGCTTTCAGGTCGGTCAGGTTGATTTCCACTGGCGGGGCAATGCCGGCATCGCCTTCCAGCCCCTGCACCCACCAGGTCTGGTCAGGCGGACGCTTCTGCGCCAGCAGGGCACCGAGGCTATTGCCTTCCATGCCGGCGGGAATGGCGGCTTCCAGGCTGGTGACGCCGATGCATGTGGCGCCGGTCACCAGGCTGAGGCCGCGCGCATAGGCGACCCCGATCCGGATGCCGGTGAAACTGCCGGGGCCGGTGACGACCGCGATCCGGTCAATGTCTCCGAGTGTGACGCCGGCGTCCGCCAGCACCCCTTCGACAAAGCCGGGCAGCTGCCTGTCCTGTCCGCGCGCCATGGTCTCCCGCGCGTCAGCGAGTATTTCGCCATCGCGGACCACTGCCGCTTCCAGGGCAGCTGAGGCTGTATTGAGGGCGAGGACCAGCATCCCGGGCGTGACTTCAGAGAATCCGGCAGGCTTCGTCGAAGTCCAGGCGCGGGCTGCGGTCAAACAGTTTGGTCTTGTCGCCATGGCCGATATTGCAGATGAAATTGGCGCGCCAGTGATTCATCTCGCCATCCTGGCTCTGGAAGAACTCGGCATTGACGCCGTCGGCGTCGAAGCCGGACATCGGGCCGCAATCGAGCCCGAGCGAGCGCGCCGCGATCATCAGGTACGCGCCCTGCAGCGACCCGTTGCGGAAGGCCGTCTCGTCGCGATTGCTGTTGAACCAGTCCTTTGCGCCCGGCGCATGCGGAAACAACGCCGGGATCTTCTCCTGGAAGTGCTGGTCGTAAGCGATGATACAGGTCCATGGCGCGGTCAGTGTCTTGTCGTGATTGCCGGCAGACATATGCGGCGCAAGACGCTTCTTGCCTTCGTCCGTGGTCACCCAAACAAACCGGGCCGGCGAGCAATTGGCGCTGGACGGCCCCATCTTGGCGAGGTCGTAGACAGCGCGCACGAGCACTTCCGGCACCGACTTGTCGGTGAACCCATTGTGGCTGCGCGCGTCGCGGAAGATGACATCAAGGGCGTGGTCGTTGACCGGGTGGGCCATGGGCATCGTTTCCTTTTGTGATTTGTATTCCGGTAGGTCCCTAGAGGACCGCTTCAACCGCCGTCACTTCAGGAACGTAGGTTTTCAGCATGTTCTCGATGCCCTGCTTGAGCGTCATTGTCGAGGAGGGGCAACCGGCACAGGCACCGCGCATCGACAGGTGGACAATGCCGGTTTCCGGCTCGAAACGATGGAAGATGATATCGCCGCCATCCTGGGCCACAGCCGGGCGGACACGGGTCTCGATAAGTTCCTTGATTACCGCCACGATCTCGGCGGTTTCGCCCTCGTAGACCGTGCCGTCATCGTCAGCGTCGCCGGACGCGACAGCGCCATCTTCGACCACTGGCAACCCGGCCATGAAATGGTCCATGATCGCAGCCAGAACCATCGGCTTCACATGTTTCCAGTCGCGGGCGGCATCCTTGCTGATCGAGACAAAATCACTGCCGAGGAAGACGCGCTCGACCCCATCGACCTGGAACAGGGCGCGGGCGAGCAGGCTCATCCTTGCGCTGCCAATATCCGGGAAATCAAATGGGCCGAGGTCACCTGCGACGGGCTGGCCGGGCAGGAATTTGACGGTATCCGGGTTCGGGGTCGGTTCGGTCTGGATGAACATGGGCGTCTGAACCCCTCTCACATGGTTGTTTCCATGTTGAGATGGCCCGAAGACGCTGTGTGTTCAAGGGCAAAGCGACGTTCAGGGTGCGGTGGCAACCAGATCGGGGTCAAGCGAGGCGACCGATTCAAGGTCTTCGCCGGGTACGGCGTCGAGGGCATCGGCAAGTGCCAGCGACGCGCGTTTGGCCTCAGCGAGGAAGAATCCCATGCTGGCCAGGTGATTGGCCATCAGCAGGCCGTCGCCGGGCTGGTTCGATACGATCAGTGGCTTCATGCGTGCGGCGCGGCCCCAGGCGTCCTTCGCCCGGGTCATCGCGGCCTGGACATCCGGCGTGCGGCCGAGGCGGGGCTCGGACCGTTCCGTGGCCATCAGCATCTCGCGGGCGACGTGGGCCCGGGCCTTGGCGCCATAGAAGGCGATGATGTCGGTTCGGCTGGCAGGCCACTCGACGACGTCGCGGTTGATCTGGGTCGAGAGGTCCGTGAGGTCGGTTTCAGCCCAGCCGGCGAATTGGCGGGATTCTGCCTTGAGCAGCTCCATCGGGTCAGGCTGAATAGCCAGTCCGCGGGCGGCGCGTGTATCGAAGCGATTGAGCGCTTCGGCCGCCGAGGTCAGGCGCGGGCGCATATCGTCGCCGGGCATCCCGTGCAGCAGGCGGGCCGCGGCAGTGAGGTCGGCGTCGGGTTCACCATTGACGGGACTCATCACGGCGAGAAGGCGGGTGTGTTCGGCCAGCGCGTCGGCTGTGGCTTTCTGCCAGGCGGGCATCGCGGTCAGGCGCGCCTGCGGGTGCCAGCTGGCACGGTCGCCGGCCCAGCCGGTGCCTTCCAGTTCGCGGGCAATCTTGTTGATGGCAACGCCCGCTTCCGGCGAGGCCCAGTTCTGGCTCGTGGCGAGGAGTACATCGCTGTCATCGATCCGGTGCGACATCACGGTCATCACCGGATTGGCGAGTACCGCGCCAACGACGACGCCGACTTTCAACATCAGGATGGAGCGGCGCCACCAGCGCTGGAAAAACAGCATGATCGGACTAGGTTCGGCATAGTCGAAAGTCACAAGATGATCGGTACCGATCCGGGTCACGACTGGCCCTTCCTCCTGGTAGGCCGCAGGCAAGCGACTATCAAATGCCATCCACTCTACTTTCGAACGCTGGAACTGTTGCTATTACGACACTATGCGGGGATTTCCGTGTCATTAACAGTCCCTTAACCGTTAAATCTCCGCAACCCTGATTTTCATGTGCAAGAGCCCTGCCAAAGCCCCTTGTCAGGCCTTGGTTTTTTCGCGCGCGGCATGCTCGAAAAAATAACAGTCAGTCGCCTTGGCCGATAATTTCTGCTTGCGTCACCAACAATTGTTCCCTGCCCTGACCATTGCTGAACGTCAGCACGAGGTCGACTTCGTCGCCAATGGCAACATTCGGCTTCAGACCGAAGAACATGAGGTGGTTTCCGCCGCGTTCGAGCACGAGCGGGGTTTTCTCGGTCACCGGCAGCGATTCCAGCTGGCGCATGCGCATCATGCCGCCCTCCATCGTCATGGTGTGGATTTCCACGCTCTCGGCGATGTCCGACGAGACTGCGATCAGAGATTCGTCGGCGCCCTTGACCGTGATGACCATGCCGCCGCTTGCGATGTCGCGTCCTTCGGCGGGCTTCACGATATAGGCGTCGGAAATTTCCAGTACGTTCGCGCCCTCGGGAATGGGTTTGGAGCAGGCGGCGACCAGGCCGAGCCCCAGCAGCGCGGCTGCGAGAGGAGATAGTTTCATCGTGCGTCCTTTCGGGTGAATCACTTCAGGCATCAACCTAAGGGCATTGGCTGATGCGTAAAAGGTGACACGCCGTCGCCAACTGCATTCAGGCCTGCCAGAACCCGATGATGCGGCGCACGTCATTCATGACCGGCGCCGCAATCGCGCGGGCCCGGTCAACGCCGGACGCAAGCGCGCGGTCAATCTCCGCCGGGTCGGCGAGAATCTCGCGATAGCGGGCGGTGATCGGCGACAGGTGGGCTACGGTGACGTCGACCAGTGCTGGCTTGAACACGCCAAAGCCCTGTCCGCCAAACTGGCTGAGAACAGAGTCGACCGTCTCACCCGAAAGCGCACTGTAGATACCGACAAGGTTCTCGACTTCCGGACGGCCCTTCAGGCCTTCCGCGTCGCTCGGCATGTCGCCCAGCAGGTCGGTCTTGGCCTTCTTGATCTTCCTGGAAATGTCTTCTGCCGTATCGACCAGGTTGATGCGTGACAGCTCCGATGGGTCGGATTTCGACATCTTCTTCGTGCCGTCCTTCAGGCTCATGATGCGCGCACCAGGTCCCTGGATCAGCGGTTCGGGCACCGGGAAGAAGTCCGGCACGTCATAATCCCGGTTGAATCGCTCGGCGATGTCGCGGGCCAGCTCGAGGTGCTGTTTCTGGTCATCGCCCACAGGCACATGCGTGGCCTTGTACAGGAGAATGTCTGCCGCCATCAGGACGGGATAGGTAAACAGGCCCACCGAGGCGCGCTCGGCATCCTTGCCGGCCTTGTCCTTGAACTGGGTCATCCGCTCGACCCAGCCCATGCGGGCCACGCAGTTGAACACCCAAGCCAGTTCGGCATGTTCCGGCACCGCTGATTGCGGAAATATCACGGACTTGTCCGGATCAATACCGCAGGCCAGGAAAGCAGCAGCGATCTGGCGCGTCTGGTCCAGCAGGTCGCGTGGGGCGACCGGCATGGTCAACGCATGCATGTTCACCACGGAGTAGATGCCTTCGCTTCCTGCTTCCTGCAGGTCGACGAATTTTTTCAGGGCGCCAAGATAGTTGCCAAGGTGCAGGTTCCCTGTCGGCTGGATGCCGGAGAAAACGCGTTCGGGGCCGGTATAGGTGGGGGTCTTATCAGTCATGGGCAGGGCCAATAGCGTGTTTGGTCAGCGCCGCATAGTGCGGCGAATGTCGCTGATCCGCACCGCGCCGGTGACAATTGCCGCCAGCGCATAGGTCACGCCGCCGACGAGGACGATGGCAACGGCAGTCAGGGCCTTGCTGTGATAGAGATACGCCTTGATCGGTTCGAGATTGTGCATCATCAGCCAGACCACGACCGACATGATCGCCGTCGCGAGCATGGCCCGCACGAGCCCGGAAGCCAGCCGGGGTCCGGGCCGGTACCAGTCGCGGCGGATCAGGGTCGTCCACAGCAGCGC
>NZ_JBBKXE010000124.1:0-8019 GCF_037969335.1 Hyphomonas sp.
CGTGCCAGCTGGCCCCAGGCGCGCTCGGCGCCGGCCCAGTCATCATTGGCTTCGGCGGCGCGCGCTTCCAGCAGCAGTTTCAGGCGCTCGTCCTCGGCATGTTTCACCGCCTTGCGGGCGAGCTTCAGCGCATGCGTGGAATCGCCGGCCTCTGCCGCCAGCAGGCCCTCAGCCAGCGCCATATTGGCCTTGCGGGCGCGGTTCGACTGGCGCGAGCGGCCAATCTTGCCCGGCAACACGAACAGGCCGCTGATCACCCACCAGGCCGCCGCAACAAGGCCGCCGAACACGATCAGAGCGATGGCGGCGACACCGGAATGCAGCGACACAAGCTCGCCGCGACTGTCATTGATCACCACACTGCCGGGCAGCGTCACGGCCCAGAAGCCGACAAGGGCGCCGCCGACAATGATCACGAGAATGACGATGAAGAGGAATATCCGGTTCATCAGTTCTGGCCCTCCCCATCGATCATGTTCAGCCGAAGGGCTTCGAGGCCCGCTTCGAGTGTGATGCGCCGGTTTGCCGATCCGGTCCAGTCAGCCATCGCCGCCGCCGGTTCGCCGGACAGGGTGCCCAGCGCGCTGACAGCGCCCTCCAGGTCACCCGCATCCAGTGCCGCCTTCGCGCGCGACAGCGTCACGGTTGCGCCGTCTTCCTCGCCCTCGCCCTCCGCCCCGCGCACCGTCACGGCATCGCCGAACATATTGTTCAGCCAGCCCAGCGCGCCTTGCCGCTCGGCAGGCACCGCCGCGCGCGCCTTGGCACTGGCCGGGCCGAAGCTCTGCTGCAATTCGGCCAGGGTCGGCGCGCCGGTTGTCGCCACCTCACCGAGCGTCCGCACCGTCGCCGATTTCGGCATCACGGCCCGCAGCTTGCGATAATCGGATTCGAAGGAGCTGCCCCGGCGCGACGCCGCCTCGATTGCCGACAGGGCCAGCGCGGCGTCGGCGCTGGTCGCGGACGCTTCCGCCATCGCCCGCACCGCCGCCTCATCGTTCCGCATCCGCTCGATCAGGCTTGTCAGTTCGGTCGTGTCGCCGCTGCTGCGCAGCATGTCGGACTGAAGGCTGGCGAGCCGTGTTTCGAGCGCCGTAACCCGTTCCGACAGCGCGCCGAGCGAGCGGGCAAGTTCCGCCGCTGTCGCTTCGCCGCTCGTGTCGACCGCCTCAAGCGCATCGAGACGCGCAGACAGGTTCGCCAGCGCGTCGCCGCTGTCTGCTGCCAGTGCCGCATCGAGCCGCCTCGAAAGGGCATCGATCTCATCCTGCAGGGGGCTCAGGTCCGGGCTGCTGGAAGCTGCCGAATTCAGGCCCGTGCTCAAGCGCGACTCCATTTCGGCGGCATCCCGGATCACCTTGTTGCGCTCCAGGTCGGCCGCCTCCTGGCCCGCCTTCAATGCGTCGAGTTCCGCCGTCAGCGCCGCAACGTCGCCGCCGTCGCCCTTGTCCGGAATCGCCATGGTCGCGATGATGCCGATGGCGCCGCCAATACCCGCCGCGATCAGCGCAGCCACGGCCACAGCCAGCCAACCCGGGCCGGACCCGTCCGCGCCGTCGGCAGGCGCATCAGCCGCGTCATCGAAAGCCGGTTCGAAATCTGCATCGATCGGCTCGGTGGAAGTAACCGGGGTGTCGTCCTCGGGATCGTCACTCATCTGTCTGTCTGCTCCTCGCAGGCGGGATTTGGAATCACACTGACATATACGTCATCGTCGATCAAAGGTCGCCCTCACAGGGCCAGCACAGCTGTATCGACCGCGTCCATCAGGGCCGTCTCGTTCGGATGGGCTGCGTTGACCACGGCCCGCGCGCCGCACCCGGCCAGCGGCTGGCTGGCAGCAGGCGATATCGCGACGAAGACAACCCGCGACAGATCGCGTCCCCGCGCCGCGTCGCGGAAGGCGGCTGCGCCCTTCGCGGAATGAACCAGCACCACCACACGCGACGCCGTGTCCAGCGCGCTGGCGGCTTCGGGGCTGAGGTCCATGACCGGCATGGTCCGGTAGAGCGCGGCAAACCGCGCATCTAGTCCCGCGTTTTTGAGGGTGGCCACCAGGTCGCCCGCCGCCGCCTCATTCGCGATATGCAGCAGCGCGCCCGTCTGCACCTCAGGCGCGGCGAGGATCATCGCAGCGAGATCGGCGGCGTTTCCATCGCCTTCCCGCACGTCCTCACCACCCCCCTGCCGCACCGCTGCCGCGGTCGCCTCACCCACGCACCACACCGTCAGCGCCCCCACAGCGCGGCGCTCCAGGAAGTAGCGGGCGCCATTGGCACTGGTGAAAACCAGGTGGCGCACACCGTCCATCTCCAGCCCAGCATCCGGCAGGCTTTCCAGCGTCAGGGCCGGCGACAGGATCGCTTCGTATCCGGCCGCTTTGAGGCGCGCGACTGTATCGGCCGCACCAGGTTCGGCCCGCGTCACAATGACAGGAAGGCTCACCAGTCGCCCACGAAAGCAGGCAGCTTTCCGCCTGCTGCAGTGCGGATGTCTGCGCCCACGGTGCGCCCCAGCGCCACCAGTTGCGCCTCGCTCGCTCCCTTGCGGCACGTCCCGTCGGCCCGCCAACGCTGCTGCCCGTCCAGCGCCAGGACTTCGCCGACCAGCTGCCAGTCCTCGCCCCTGTCAAACAGGTGCGCCGCAATCGGCGTCCGGCAACTGCCATCAAGGGCTGCCAGACAGGCCCGCTCGGCGGTCGCGGCAGCGCGGGTTTCGGCGTGATCGATCAGGCTGAGCACCTCACGCACATCTGCCCGGCCATCCGCGCGCGTCACGACGCAGATGATCCCCTGCCCCGCTGACGGCAGCATCTCGTCCGGCGCAATCGGCGTCGCCAGGTGCGCCAGCCCGAGCCGCGTCAGCCCCGCCATCGCCAGGTAGGTGGCGTCTGCCAGTCCCTCTTCCAGCTTGCGCATGCGCGTCGCCACATTGCCCCGGAACGTCACGATCTCGACATCGGGTCGCAGTGCCAACGTCTGCGACTCGCGCCGCAGCGAGGCCGTGCCGACCTTCGCACCGGGCGGCAGGTCAGAAAGACGATCCGCCTTTGGCGACAGGAACCCTTCGCGCGGATCCTCGCGCTGTGGGTAGGCCGCGAATATCTGGCCATCTGGCAAGACGACCGGCACGTCCTTCAGGCTGTGAACATTGATATCCACCTCGCCTCGATCCAGCGCCGTGTCGAGCTCACGGGTAAAAAGTCCCTTGCCCCCTGCATTAATCAGGCGCTCGGTCGTGAGCTGGTCGCCACTGGTCGTGAACGGCACAATCTCGCCGCGCAGCGCACCGCCGGAACTCACTTCAAGCGAGGCTGCAATCTGGCGTGCCTGCACCAGCGCGAGGGGTGAGCCGCGCGTACCGATGCGCACGATTTTCTGGTCGCTGCGGGCAGCATTGTCGGGAGAGCGGCGTGGGTCTGTCATCACACTCCTCTAGCCGCCATACACGAGCTTGCCAATTGACAGCGCGCCGCAGAAGGCGATACGTCGTCTTATCGTTAATCGGAAATAATCTCTGGGAGTTCCCTCATCATGCGCAGCTCAGTTTCTGCCTTCGCCCTCGCTTTTGTCCTCTCCGCCTGTGCCAGCCAAAGCGTCCCCGCCGAAAACCTCACACCCGTCGAGACGGTTGCCGTCGTCGAAGCGCCCGCTGAGACCGCTGAAGAATTGAGCGCGCGCCTGAACACATGGTTCGATGCGAAATATGAAGAACAGCTCCAGTTCAGCCCGATCGGACTGTCCTTTCAGGGCCGCAAGGACAGGAATGACGAGATCGACTGCATGACCTTCGCTTGCCAGGATGAACAGCTGGCCTGGCAGAAGGCCGCGACAGAGGAAATGGAAGCGTCATTCGATTACGACGCGCTCTCCGCCGAGGACAAGATGTCCTACGATCTCTGGAAGTACCAATACGATCAGGCCGCCGAAGGCGCCGCGTACCGGTATAACGGCTTCGTCTTCGACCAGATGAACGGCATCCAGAACTTCCTGCCGACCTTCCTGATCAGCTTCCACTCCGTCGACACGCCAGACGACATGGCGGCCTATATCAAGCGGATCAGCGCAGGCGGCCGGGCGCTGCGCGAAGGCATCGCCGTCGCGAAAGAGTCAGCGGATCGCGGCGTACACGCCCCCAAATTCGCCTATGAAGGCGTGATCGACCAGTCAAAGAAGATCATCACCGGCGCACCGTTCACCGAGGGTGAAGACAGCGCGATCCTGGTTGACATCAAGTCCGACATTCAATCGCTCGTCGACGCAGGCAGCATTGACGAAGTGCAGGGCGGCGTCTTCCTCGCCGAGGCTGAAGAAGCCCTCAAGGGCGACTTCCTCGGCGCCTATAATGACGTCATCGCCTTCGCCACAGCAGACATGGCGAACTCGCCGGACTCGACCCAACCCGTCGGGGCCTACCTGCAGCCGGATGGCGCCGACTATTACAACTATCGTCTCAAGACCCAGACGACGACCAATATGACCGCCGACGAGATCCACGAACTGGGTCTGGCAGAAGTCGCGCGCATCCGCGGCGACATGGAGGCCATCAAGGCATCTGTCGGGTTTGAAGGCACGCTGAATGAGTTCTTCACCATGCTGCGCGACAGCAAGGACGATGAGCGCTTCTACTATCCGAACACCGATGAAGGCCGCCTCGCCTATATCACCGATGCAACCGCCGATATCGACCGGATCAAAGGCGAGCTGCCCAACTATTTCGGCATCCTGCCGAAAGCAGACCTTGTCGTGAAGCGGGTTGAAGCCTTCCGCGAGCAGGATGGTGCCGCCCAGCACTATTTCCCCGGCACACCGGATGGTTCGCGTCCTGGCATCTACTATGCCCACCTGTCGGACATGACCGCCATGCCGAAGCGCGAACTTGAAGTCATCGCCTATCATGAAGGCATTCCGGGCCACCATATGCAGATCGCTATCGCGCAGGAACTGACCGGCGTGCCGCAGTTCCGGACGCAGGCGAACTTCACCGCCTATGCCGAAGGCTGGGGCCTCTATTCCGAATGGCTCGCCAAGGAAATGCCGGGCACTTATGCTGATCCATATTCCGACTTCGGTCGTCTCGGGTCCGAAATCTGGCGCGCGATCCGCCTCGTCATCGACACCGGTCTTCACTCGAAAGGCTGGACTGAAGAGCAGGCCGTCGCGTATTTCCTCGACAATGCCGCGATCACAGAGACACAGGCCCGGTCGGAAGTGCAGCGCTACATCGTGATGCCCGGCCAGGCCACGGCCTACAAGATCGGCATGATCAAGATCCAGGAATTGCGCGCGAAAGCCGAAGCCGAACTGGGCGACAAGTTCGACATTCGCGGCTTCCACGACACCGTGCTCGGTGGCGGCGCCCTGCCGCTCGAATTGCTCGAGCGCAAGGTTGACGCCTGGATCGAGACGCAGAAGGCCGCCTGAGGCCAAACCAGACGTTGGGGCAGGCCTTGCCACGGGCCGGGCCTGCCCTACGCTTGCCCCTGAAAATGGGAGCGAGCATATGAACCTGACTTTCAGCCCTGAGACCGAGATTTTCCGTGCCAAGGTGCGGCAATTCTTCGAAACCGAGTTTCCCGCAGACATCATTGCGAAGAACCGGGCAGGCAAAGCGCCCACAACCGAAGACGTCCGCCGCTCGGAAATGGCCCTTGGTGCCAAGGGCTGGCTCGCCAGCGCGTGGCCTGAAGAGTACGGCGGCCCGGGCTGGTCGGTCGAAGAGCAATACGTGTTCGATGAAGAGCTTGAGCGCGCCGGCGTGCCCACGGTGACGCCGATGGGCGTCGTCTATGTCGGTCCGGTGCTCTATACATTTGCCTCCGAGGACCAGAAAGCCAAGTGGCTGCCGGGCATCCGCGATGGCTCGGTCGGCTGGGCGCAGGGCTATTCCGAACCGGGTTCCGGCTCCGATCTTGCCTCGTTGCAGTTCAGCGCCGTCCTGGAGAACGGAACGTACACTTTGAACGGGCACAAGATATGGACGTCGGCGGCCCAGCATGCCGACTGGATCTTCCTGCTCGCGCGCACCAGCAATAAAGGCAAGAAGCAGGAGGGCATCACCTTCATCTGCTGTCCGATGGATGCGCCCGGCGTCACGCTCATCCCGATCATCACGATCGATGGCAAGCATGTCCTCAACGAGGTCCTGTTCGACAATGTGAAAGTGCCGGAAGACTACCGGATCGGCGCAGAAGGCAAGGGCTGGACCTATTCCCAATACCTGCTCGGCTTCGAGCGCACGTCATATGCCCGCATCGGCGGCAAGCGCGCCATGCTCCGCCATGCGCGCGAGCTGGCCACGGCCATGCCTGTTGGCGGCAATCATCGCCTGATTGACGATCCGGCCTTCGCCCGGAAGCTCACAGAGGCCGAAATGGCCGTGGATGGTCTCGAAATGACGGTGTTTCGTGTTTTGTCCGGGCTTTCTTCGGGCGGATCTCCGGGCAACGAAGCCTCGACAATCAAGATCCTGGCGACCCAGACGCACCAGCAGATTACCGAGCTTTTCCTCGACACGGCTGCCGCCTTTGCCCAACCGGGCTTCGGTGCCAATGCGTCGGATATCGGCCTGCCGCTTTATGCCGCAAAGGACGTGTCAGCCTATTTCGCCGGGCGCGCCCAGTCCATCTATGGCGGAACGAACGAAATCCAGCGGACCATCATCGCCCGTAAAGTCCTGGGGCTCTAGCGGCGAACTGTAGCGGCTGCGGCAAAAAAGCTGGTTGCCGACAGGACCAGGGACACGACGCCGTTCCAGCCTGCCATCGACAGGCCGAGAATGTAGAAGGGCGCCGCCGTGCAGTCTGCCACGTGGAAAGACTGGTTCAGGTCCTTCACGGCGAACGGATCGATGATCGCCGCCGCAGCACATCCAGCCGGCGGCGGAAAGACCTTCCATTCCACCCCCGCATGATAGGCCGCCACCACGGCCCCAACACCAAAAACCAATCCAATCAAGACGTTAAGCGCAACGAGAAAACGCCGCTTCGGCCAAATTTTCCAGATGGCGAGGCCAGTGAGGGTCATAGCGATCAGGGCCCAGTAGACCTCCCGCTGGCGCAGGCACAATGGACAAGGGGGAAGGCCGCCAAATTGCTCAAACGCATGAGCGATCGCAATCATGAGCGCGGATATGACCGTCGCGGCCACCGGCCAGGTCCAGTCCTTGAAGAGCATTTCCAGTTTCGACATGGCGCCACTAACACCGCTTAGCCTGCCACCCACAATGCGGCGCAGCGTCACGATCCGGTGAGCGTGCTCAGGCCGAGCACAACTGCGGTCAGAAGGCCCATGATCCATGCCGAGCCGATGACCATTCCGCCAATTACCATCAGGCCATCTTTCTGCATCAAGCCGAAGCTGGCGAGCGCCACGCCGAAACCGGGCACCGTATTGGTCATCGGCAGGGGCACCAATATCGAGGCACTAAACAGGCAGAGGAAGAAGCCGATCACGCGTTCAGACTTCTTGCCTGTAATCCGGGTCAGGCGCGGCTTGGCAAAGGTTTCGATCCATCCGAGCCATTTGCGCCCGCCGGTCGCCATCTGCGTGAGGCCCTTCCGGTCGATCTTTCGATGCCCGAACTTCTCCGGCATCCAGGGCTGCTCCCGCCCCACGGCCATCTGGCCGGCCAGCGCCATCATCGGCAGCGACACGACTTGCGGCACACCATAGAGGAACGGGATGCAGCAGGGTAGCGCCAAGAAGAAGAGTCCGGCGCCGAATGCGCTCTCGTCAAGCTGGTCCATGATTTCGTGCAGCGTGAACCCGTCTTCCGGCGCGCGCGCAGCCATGGCTTCCAAGGTTTGCAGCAGGGTGCGCTGGGCGGGAATCGAAGCAGGGGTCATGCAAGCCGTGTTACCGATCTTTGCTAGCGGCGTCGAGACGATTGACAGCACATGCTGCCATGCGGCAGGAGAAGCCTTCCCTGCAAAGGGCCTCTGTGGCGGAACTGGTAGACGCGACGGATTCAAAATCCGTTTCTGGTGACAGAGTGCCGGTTCGAGTCCGGCCAGAGGTA
>NZ_JBBKXE010000125.1:0-6989 GCF_037969335.1 Hyphomonas sp.
GTTGAACGGAAGTTGATCTTCTCCACCGTGCCCTCGACCACGCCATCGACGCGAATCCACTCGCCCGGAATGAAGCGTTTTTCGGCGATGATGAGGATGCCGGAGATGAGGTTCTTGAACAGATCCTGCGCGCCCAGGCCGACGGCAATGCCGAGTACACCGAGGCCAGCCAGTAGCGGTGCGATCTGGATGCCCCATTGATCGGCTACAGCGCCGAGGCCGAGAATGACGAGGATGATTTGAAGCGCTTTCACCATCCAGTCGACGGCTGCTGATGACAGTGCGTCGCGCAGGTTGCCCAGAATGAACTCGAACGCATTTACCGCGCGCGCCAGTGTCCAGAATACGACCAATGTGATGATGGATCGCAGGATGCGGGTGACGTAGACCTCGGCATCTCCCGAAATATCCGTGACCTGCAGGGCGATATAGATGCCGATAATGACAGGTACAAGCTTCAGCGGTGTCGAGACCGAATCGACGAGCGCGTCATCGAGCCTTGTCTTCGTACCGGACGTGAGACGCATGACGGTTGTCGCAACAATTCGTGCAAACAGGCCACGGACCATGAGCGCGATCAACACGATGACGACTGACGTGAAAATCTCGCCATAGGTCAGGCCATAGGCCCCCTGGTTCCAGATGGTCCCGATATAGATGACGGTATCTTTCGCCCATTGCGGCGCGTTTTCGTCGAACCATGTTGGGAGGGTAATGATGGCCAAGGAAATCTCCTGGGTGATGTCCGGTTGCAGGATCGATGAGGGGGGTACGCTGTCTGCTAGCTTGGCTGCGGGCGCGTGTGAAGGGCGTGGCGGTTAGACGGCAATGGGGCGCCACTCGCCGGGGCGAAGTTCCCCCAGGCGCCAATCGCCTACCTGCGCTCGGATGAGGCGCAGGGTGGGGTGGCCGACGGCGGCGGTCATGCGGCGGACCTGGCGGTTGCGGCCCTCGGTAATCGTCAGGCTGATCCAGCTGTCGGGCACGGACTTTCTGAAACGAATCGGCGGATCGCGGGGCCATAGGTTCTCGGGTTCCGGAATGGACTCGGCCTTGGCGGGAGCGGTCTTGCCGTCCTTCAGCACCACACCGGAACGCAGCGCTTGCAGGGCAGCATCATCAGGCAGACCTTCAATTTGAGCCCAATAGGTTTTCGGTTGCTTGAATTTCGGGTCGCTGATGCGGTTCTGCAGCTGGCCGTCGTCGGTGAGGACGAGCAGGCCTTCACTGTCCTGGTCGAGTCGGCCGGCGGCATAGACGCCGGGCACATTGATGAAATCAGACAAGGTCTTGCGCGGCGATCCTGTGGTGCCGGCATCGGTGAATTGCGACAGCACGCCGTACGGCTTGTTGAACAGGATCAGGCGCGACATGAGCCTATCCTTGGACCACTTCGTGCAGGGCCTTGAGTTGCGCCAAAAGGGCCTTCGCTTCCGATACCGGCAGGCAGCTCGGCGCGTCGCAGAGGGCGGCGTCAGGGTCGGTGTGAAATTCAAGGAATACGCCATCGGCACCCGCAGCCACGGCGGACTTGGCAATGATTGCCACGCCGTCGCGTCGGCCGCCCGTCGAAGCGCCGCCGGTGCGGGGGTCGGCGCCGGGCAGCTGAACGGCATGGGTGGCGTCGATGGTGACGGGGCAGCCGAGCTTCTGCATTTCCGGAATGCCCAGCATGTCGACGACGAGATTGTTGTATCCGAAGCTGGAGCCGCGCTCGCAGAGGATGACGCCCACATCGGACGCTTCACCGATCTTGGTGACGATGTTCTTTGTGTCCCAGGGCGCGATGAACTGGGCCTTCTTCACCTGAACGATGCCGCCAGCCTTAGCCGTGGCGCGAGCGGTGGCCACGACGAGATCGGTCTGCCGGCAGAGGAAGGCGGGGATCTGGACAATGTCAGCAACGGCGGCAACAGGTTCGGCCTGTTCAGCCGTGTGCAGGTCGGTACAGATCGGCACGTCCAGTTCGGCTTTCACTTCCTTCAGGATTTTCAGGCCTTCTTCCAGCCCTGGTCCCCGATAGGAGTGGATGGAAGAGCGATTGGCTTTGTCGAAGCTCGCCTTGAACACGTAAGGCAGGCCGAGTTCAGCGCAGATGGCTTTCAACTGCGCTCCAACGGTCAGCGCGAGCGCCTTGTTCTCCAGCACGTTCAGACCGGCAATGATGGCGAGTGGCTTTCCCTTGCCGATGGCCCATCCGGATTTCGCGTGAGTCAGCGCTGACATGATCGTCTCTCCAATAAATTCCTGCGCAGGAGATAGCCCTGTTTTGGCGACAAGGTAACCCGCGTCCTTCACGCGCAGAATCAAAGAAGCCGCCCTGTCGAGGGGCGGCTTCCGTGAGCCCATGGGGCAAGTCAGGTCCGGGCGGCGTTACAGCGGCCCTACCATGTCTCTACGTACTGACGGGAGGCTGCTCCAGCCAGACACCATAGGACACAGACCCAACGGCCTCACCTGGTTTCTCACTCGACATGGATCACCTCCTTTCAAACGTGCTGCTTGCACGGACTTTGTCCTGGACCATCCCGGACGACTCGAAGTTAAGCATGATTTGCGCCAATTAAAAGTAAACATGACGCATTTCCGGTGATCTTTTGGACGCCGAAACGGAAAACGCCCGGACGTGGCGTCCGGGCGTTCCTCATGTGCTGGAAATACAGTCAGTTGGGCTAGTTGGTCGCAATCACACCAACGACGAGACCGATGATGGCACCGGTGGCCACGGAGGCGAGGATCGCATCCCCCCGGTCATAATCGCGTGCCCAATAATAACCCCGCGGCGGCGCATAGAGGCCATAGCGATTGTAGTCGCGGATATACACCGTTTGTCCATGGGGGTGGTAGTATCCGCCAACCGAATAGCGCGGCGCGTAGTGGCGGGGCGGCGGAGCGTAATAGCGCGGAGCAGGTGCATAGTAGCGGGGCGGCGGCGCGTAATAGGCGCGTGCAGGCGGCCGGCTATGATAGCGCGGCGGTGGCCGGCGGTAAGTGTCGTGCCGACGGTTGTTGTTGCGATAATTGTCAGAACGGCCACGATCACCGCGATTGCTTCCGCGACCATCATGACCGCGCGAATAATTTCCGCCGCGATTGTCATGGTCGCGTCGTCCTTGGTCGGCGCTCGCGATTGGCGCGGCTAGCAGGCCGACCGTCGCCGTAGCCGCGATGAGGCGTACAAAATGCTTCAACAGATTCATGGCGTTCTCGCCTCCTGTAGATGACCGCACAATGGTGCAATCCTGAGGCAAGTTTTAACGATTGCGGGCTGAACTCCACCTGAACACCATGTTAAGGATCCAGCATGTCCGAATTTGGCGATCTTCGCGTATCAGGTGAATTGACAGTACCCGCCTGGGAACTGAGCGAAGCCTTTGTGCGTGCGTCGGGACCGGGCGGCCAGAACGTCAACAAAGTGTCGTCTGCCGTCCAGCTGACCTGGAATGTCGAGGCGTCTTCCTTGCCGGCAGACGTCAAGGCACGGTTCACGAAGCTCTATGGCAGCCGGATCACGAATGACGGTCGCTTGATCCTCGAGGCGAGCGAGCACCGCAGCCAGCCGATGAACCGCGAGGCTGCTCGCAAGCGTCTCGCCCAGATGATCCTTAAAGCGTCGATCCGTCCGAAGCGGCGCGTCGCGACACGACCGACGGCCGGCAGCGTACGGCGACGCATCGCGTCGAAAAAACGTCGGGGCGAGATCAAGTCCTTGCGCGGCAGCGTCGAGTCCGAGGACTAGCTGCCCAGCACTGCTTTGATGGCCGCGATCAGCTTGGCGGTATCAGCGCCCTCAATATGGGTCTCTCCGACGAAGAATCCTGGTGTGCCGCCAACCCCAAGCGTGCGTCCAAGGTCTTTCATGTCGGAAAGCTGTTTCTGGATTTCCATTGATTTCATGTCGGCGCGCATTTTCTGGACGTTGACGCCAATGGATTCTGCGATGGAATCGATGCGTTTTTCAGTCAGGTCGTCATTGGACTTGAGGTCCATCAAGGCGACGTGCATGGCATTGTACTTGCCCTGCTTGCCAGCCGACAGCGCGGCGAGAGACGCCGTTTCGCTGATGCCGCCAAAGATTGGCAATTCCTTGAACACGACCCGAACCTTGCCGTCATAGTCCTTTGGCATCGCCTGGATCATATCGACCGAGCGCTTGCAGTAGCCGCAGCGATAATCGAAGAATTCTACCACGGTAACCTCGGCATCGTCCGGGCCGATGGAATGGTCGCTGGCAAGGCTGTAAAGCTTGTCCTTGTTACTCTTGATCGCCGTTTTTGCAGCGGAGGCAGCTTCGGCGCGCTGCTGTTCACCGAGGGCGACGAGCGCGTCTTCAATGATCTGGGGATTCGCGGTGATATATTCGCGGACGATTTGCTCGACTTCGGCCCGGTCCATTTTGCCGGAAGAAGAATCCTGCGCGCAGGCTGGTGTCAGGGCGATTGCGGTCAGCGCCGCTGCAGTGAACAGTTTGCGTATCATGGATAGGGCTTTCTCAATTCTTGAATCCGGAGCAATTTCTGGTCCCGTGTATACGACCGGGCCGCACAGCGTCCATTGCCTCTGACAGAAAGTTGATCAGCGTCCGTCAGCAGCGAAATCGCCGAATGGCATGTCGCGACCGCTGGTCTGGACGGAAAACCGGGGACCGCGATTGGCGCGATTGTAGAAATTCCGATTGTCCGGATTGCTGGGGTCGGTGATCAGCAGGATGTCGTCGGCCCGCCGATAGATCGGTGTGCCACGTTCAAGCTGGTCGACGGCGCGGTGGGCAAACATGTTCGCCCGGACGATATCCCCGATTGAATAGGCCGACTCTGCAGTGGCGAGCTGGGCTTCTGCCCGGCGGCCCTGCTTCTCCAGCGTGATGGCCAGTTGCGCCCAGGCAAAGGCGTTTTCAGGTTCGGCAATCAGCGCATCGCGCAGCGCGGATTCGGCTGCTTCGACATCGCCCGGCTCGTCGCGGGCGTTCAGGGACCTTGCATAGTTGATCAGTAGCAAAGGCTGGCCCGGCTTGAGTTCGAGCGAGCGCTTGTGGGGTGCGACGGATTCAGCAGTGCGGCCGCTCTCGAACAGGATCTGGCCCTTCAGTTCGTTAAAATAGGGATTGTCCGGCTGCTCCGCGAGGAGGAGGTCGACCTCCTTGAGGGCAACATCAATGTCGGACGCCTGCATTGCGGCGATGGACCGGGCATAGTGTGCTGGCGCGCTGACGTCGCTGGCGGGGTACTCATTACGCACCTTGTTGGCCGTATCGAGGAAACCAATCAGTTTGGCGCGCATCATCTCGTATTGCAGCTGCTCGCGCGGTGTCGGCGGTTCGTTCATCAGGCCTGATTTTTCGGCCATGTCGCGCACGGCACGAATACGGTCCGACGCGAGCGGGTGTGAACGGAAATAAGGGTAACGACGCGCGTTTGAGAGAACTTCCTGATACCGGAATTTCTCGAAGAATTCGACGATGCCGCCCGTCGATTGGTGCAGCTGTGTCAGGTATTCGACGGCTGCGGCATCGGCCATGGATTCTTCCGTTCGCGTATGAACGAAGAAATTGAGCGCCGAAAATTGCTGGGAACTGCCGATCAGGGCGGCGCCGGCGCCACCTTCTCCGGCGGCAATTGCCAGAATACCGAGACCGATCGAGACGAGCGCCGGACGCGAAGCGACTTCGGCGGCCCGTTGCCGACTGACGCTGTGGCCACAGGCGATATGGCAGGTTTCGTGCGCGATAACGCCCTTGATCTGAGCTGAGGATTCCGCCGCGATGATCAGGCCGGTATGGATATGGATATTCTGGCCGTTCGCGACGAACGCGTTCAGGCTCGGATCATTGATGATGTAGAATCCGACATCCGCTGGTTTAAGGCCCGCGACCGCGAGGATCGGATCGGTCCATTCCCGCAGGGTTTCCTCGATCTCGGCATCGCGGATCAGGCCTTGCGCCGACGCCGTGACAGCAAAGGCGACGGCGGCCAGGGCCGTTGCAGCAATTCGCAGGAAGTGTCGCGCCATGTCAGGCGTCTCCTCTAGGTGATACCAACCCCCTGAACTTAAGCAGCCGCGCCGGTATTGGCGAGGGGGAAGCAACATCCATGACACATTTGTCAGGAATCACCTGACGCGAAGATGAATGCGAGTTCCGGGTCGATCTGTACGCCTGTTTCGACTCCGGCCTCAGGGGCCAGGCTCCTCGGAACCAACGATGTCAGTTGGAGATTCCCGATATTGAGCACCAGCCGCGACATCGGTCCCGTGAGGCGGCTGGCGATGACGCGGGCCCTGACGGGGGCGGACACATCGGGGATCACGCCTTCCGGCCGGATGACGACCAGCGCGTCCGGGGCGACGGGCTGGGCAAGCAGGCCGGCAGGTATGTCACGTCCGGCGATCCGGTTCACCGGTCCGAGCGCGGCGGCGATATCGGCGCCCTGGGGCTTGAGATAGACGTCGCTGGCTTTGCCCTGCTGCAGGATGCGACCGGCCCTCATGATCGCGATATAATCGGCGCTTTCGAGAGCTTCGGCTGGGTCGTGCGTGACGAGCAGCGCCGGGATGCCTGCGGCGCGGACCGCATCGAGCGCTTCCTCGCGTACGCTGCCACGCAGGGACGGGTCGAGGCCGGAAAAAGGTTCATCCATCAGGATGGCGGCGGGCTTGGGCGCAAGGGCACGGGCAATGGCGACGCGTTGCTGCTCGCCACCCGACAGCTCGTGCGGATAGGCGCTGCTTCGAGCACCCAGACCGAGGCGTGACAGCCATTGCGTGGCGACGGCGCGGGCTTCGTCGCGTGGCAGGTGGACAAGGCCGAACGTGGTATTTTGCAGCGCCGTGAGGTGGGGAAAAAGCGCAAAGTCCTGAAAAATCAATCCGATGTGTCGCTTTTCCGGTGGCAGCGTGTGGTCGGGCCTCGACAAGATTGTGTCACCGAGCCGCACTTCGCCTGCATCGACAGGTTCCAGGCCTGCAAACAGGCGTAGCAGGGTGGACTTGCC
>NZ_JBBKXE010000126.1:0-9095 GCF_037969335.1 Hyphomonas sp.
CCCTCACCCCGCCCTCTGCGCACCCGTCTCAAGGCCCGCAAACATACCGTCATCTTCGCGATTGCGCTCCTGGTCTATGCCGCGCTGAGCTATGCGACCCTCACATCGTCGGCACATCCGCCGCTGCAGTTTCGCCTTGATATCTCCCCGCTTCTTCGCTCGCCCTGGGTCCTCAAGGCCCACGTCACCGGTGCCATCGCCTCCTTTGCGATCGGGTCGTTCTTGCTATTGGGCGTCAAAGGCCGCCGCCTGCACCGCATACTCGGCTATGGCTGGGTCGCGACAATGAGCGTCACGGCCATCTCTTCCTTCTTCCTCGTCGGCCTGAACGGCAATAATTTTAGCGTCATTCACGCCATATCGGCCTGGGCCGTTATCGTCCTGCCCATGGGCGTCGCCGCCGCCCGCCGCCACGATATCAAGGCCCATCGCAAACACATGACGGGCATGTTCGTCGGCGGCATGGCCATTGCAGGCCTGTTCAGCTTCCTGCCCGGCCGGATGATGTGGTCGATTTTCTTCGGCGTTTGACCCTTTCCTGTCTTACGGCTGGCGCCGAAGCCCGTTACACGTAAGGTGAGCGGCAGAATGCGGGAGAACAGCCATGAAGCGCGCAATCGTCCTGATGGGATTGATCAGTCTGGTCGCATGCCAGGTTCCCCGGCCTATCTCCATTCCAGGTATTACCCGCGCCCCGGACAGCGCCGAAGAGGCGCTCGAGGCCTATTACAAAACGCTTCCGGATGACTTTTATCCGCGCGCGCCCGCAGGATTGCCCTTGCCGAGCAGCGATCAGCCGCTCTCCCGCATTCTCGTCGCCTCGTGTCTGGACGAGGAAAGGCCGGTCGCGCCCGCGCTTGAGGAAATCGCTCGCGAAAAGGCCGACCTCTTCCTGATGATTGGCGACAATGTCTACGGCGATCGTGATGGGAAGAATTATACCGTCAATCAGGCAGAGCTCGACGAGCTGCGGGAGAGTTTCAGCGATCTTGCTGCCCGGCCGGACTTTCAGGCCGTCCGCGCCGCCCATCCGATGATGGTCGCTTGGGACGACCACGATATGGGCGCCAATGATGGCGGCAAGGATTTTCCCTTCCGGCGTCTGGCGGAACGCATCCACGAGCGCTTCTGGGGACTTGAGAAACAGGATGTCGGTGCCTGGCCGGGCACATACTATGCCCGCACGTTCGGTCCTGAAGGCCAGCGGACCCAGATCATCATGCTCGACACGCGTTTTTTCCGCACACCGCTGACTCCAACAGACGCATGGGGCGTGAAAGGCAAGGAACGCTACATTCCCTCGATAGACGCGCATCAGGACATGCTCGGCGCAGACCAGTGGACCTGGCTTGAAAACCAGCTCCAGAAGCCGGCCGACCTGCGCCTGATCGTCTCGTCGGTCCAGGTAATGGCCACCGATGGGCATGGCTGGGAAGCCTGGTCACGCCTGCCCAAGGAGCAGGAGCGGCTCTACGAGCTGATCAACCAGACCGGCGCGAACGGCGTTGTGTTCGTCTCAGGCGACCGCCACACGGCCTTTCTCTATCGCAAGGACGGCGTGCTGCCTTATCCGGCCTATGAACTGACGGCCTCGTCGCTGAACGTCGCCTTCGCCGAAACCACCGAAGAGATGGACAGCGCCCAGATCGGTGCGGGCTACCCGCCCGAAAATTTCGGTGCCATCGATATTGATTGGGCGACTGGTACAGCGGCCTTGTCGATCAAGGCCAATGATGGTGCAACCGTTCGCGAGACTTCGGTCAAGTTCAAGTAATCAACGTGCGCCGGACACCCGGCTTCGCACGGTTCCAGGTAGTTGATGTCCGATACGCGTAATGTCTTTGTCCTGATCCTGTCCGTCATGATCGTCCAGATCGCTGGCGGGTTGCTCAGCATGCTCACCCCGCTTGGCCTCGAGGCCATGGGGTCGGGGCCGCAGACAATCGGCGTCATCGCCGGTTTCAATGCGGCCGGCTACATGATCGGAGCGTGGTCGGCACCTCGCATGCTGGGCCAGTTCGGCAATATTCGCCTGTTCGCTGCCGCTTCAGCCATGAACGCGGTGGCCGTCCTGGCCCTGTCGCTCTGGCACGATGCGGCATTCTGGGCGCTCTTGCGTATCGTGCAGGGCATCGCCTTTGCCTACATGTTCACCAGCATCGAAAGCTGGATGGGCGAGGCCGTGCCCGACAAGTCGCGCGGCAATGTGATGGGCATCTACCATACCGGTGCCAAGCTCTCGCTGATGATCGGGCCTTTCTTCGTGGCTGGCATGTCGCCGCTCGATGGCCGGGCATACGCCTGGGCCGGCCTGTTCCTCGCCCTCGCATTGGTTCCGGTCTGCCTGACTCGTCAGAAAGAGCCCGCCCCGCCGGACCGCAAGTCCATGCCGGTCGCCGAACTTTTCCGCATCGCTCCAGCCGCCGTGATCGGTGTGCTTCTGGCCGGTGTTATCAACACCGGTACGCTGGCGCTTCTGCCCGTCTATTTTGAACGCTTTGAACTCGCGGGCGGCGGCACTGCAGCTGTCGCCATCGCGGTCGCGGCTGCCTGGCTTGGCGGCCTCGTCCTGCAATGGCCTGCCGGGGTCTTGTCAGATCGTATCGAGCGCCGGCTCGTGATTGCGGGCATGTGCACAATGTCCGGCGTCGCCTCGCTCCTGATCGCGATCTTCGGCGTCGCGCTGGGTGAGATTGGGGTGATTGCGGTCCTCACCATATGGGGGGCAGGGGCCCTGTCCTTCTATGGCCTTTGTGTCGCCCATGCGATCGACCGCACACCGCGCGGCCGCGTGCCGCAGGTCATGTCGGGGCTACTCTTCGTCTGGGCTGCCGGATCGATTGTCGGTCCTCTCATGTCCGGCTTCGCCATGCGTGTGGCCGACCGGGCTGGCCTGTTTGGTCTTGCCGGTGTCCTGTTGTTCGTCCTGGCCATCCTGATGGTCGTCCGGGTGCGCCAGCGGGCGGCCCCGACCGAGGCCCAGCAAGAGGAATGGAAGCCGATCACGCCCACCTCGCTGGCGGGCGTCGAACTCGATCCGCGCAATCCGGACGTAGAGTCCTGAGGCTGCATCCAGTTTCGCGTACCCAGCCAGTTGTCGGCACGAAGAACCCTGTTATACAGCCCGCACTGTTAGCGGGGCGGCGCGCGGCCCTCCTGCACACGACACAACCATCAAGGCTTTCCATATGAACATTCACGAATACCAGGCAAAAGCGGTGCTCAAATCCTTTGGCGCCCCCGTCGCCGAAGGCGTACCGGTTCTCTCCCTCGCCGACGTCCAGAAAGCGGTCGACTCGCTGCCGGGTCCTCTCTGGGTCGTGAAAAGCCAGATCCACGCCGGCGGGCGCGGCAAGGGCAAGTTCGTTGAAGCCGATGCGGGCGAAAAGGGCGGTGTCCGCCTCGCCTTCAGTAAGGAAGAAGTGCTGACCTATGCCAAGCAGATGCTGGGTCACCATCTTGTGACCGCGCAGACCGGCCCGGCCGGCAAGCAGGTCAATCGCCTCTATATCGAAGACGGCGCCGACATTGACCGCGAACTCTATCTCTCCATCCTGGTTGATCGCGAAACCGGCAAGGTGGCTTTCGTCGTCTCGACCGAAGGCGGCATGGATATCGAAGCGGTTGCCCACGACACGCCAGAAAAGATCATGACCCTGCCAGTTGATGGCGGCGTCACCGAAGCGGATGCGTCCAAGCTCTGCGACGCCCTCAAGCTCGAAGGCACCGCGCGCGCCGACGGCATGAAACTCTTCCCGATCCTCTATAAAGCCTTCACCGAGAAGGACATGGCGATGCTGGAAGTGAACCCGCTGATCGTCATGGAAGACGGCCACCTGCGCGTTCTCGACGCCAAGGTCAGCTTCGACGGCAACGCCCTGTTCCGTCACCCGGACATCATGGAACTGCGCGACAAGACCGAGGAAGACGAAAAGGAAATCGAGGCCTCTGAATGGGACCTCGCCTATATCGCCCTCGAAGGCACGATCGGCTGCATGGTCAACGGCGCAGGCCTTGCCATGGCGACCATGGACATCATCAAGCTCTACGGCGAAGAGCCGGCCAACTTCTGCGACGTCGGCGGCGGCGCCGGCAAGGAGAAGGTGGCAGCCGCCTTCAAGATCATCATGAAGGACCCCAATGTGAAGGGCATCCTGGTCAACATCTTCGGCGGCATCATGAAATGTGACGTCATTGCCGAGGGCGTGATTGCGGCGGTCAAGGAAACCAATCTCTCCGTGCCGCTGGTCGTCCGCCTCGAAGGCACCAATGTCGACCTCGGCAAGAAGATCATTGCCGAATCCGGTCTCAACGTCATCTCCGCCGACGATCTCGACGACGCGGCCCAGAAAATTGTCAACGCGGTTCGCGGCTAAGGAATATTCATGTCCATTCTTATCGATAACAATACCCAGATTCTCACCCAGGGCATGACCGGCAATACCGGTTCGTTCCACACCAACCAGGCGCTGGCCTATTACGGCACCAAGATGGTTGGCGGTATCCACCCCAAGAAGGGCGGAACCATGTGGAAGGCCGATAATGGCACCGAACTGCCGATCTTCTCGACCGTCGCTGAAGGCAAGGCGGCCACCGGCGCCACCGCGTCCGTGGTCTACGTCCCGCCAGCCGGCGCAGCCGCAGCCATCGAAGAAGCCATCGACGCGGAAATCCCGCTGATCGTCTGCATCACCGAAGGCGTGCCCGTGCTCGACATGGTCCGCGTGAAAGCCAAGCTCGACAAGTCCAAGTCGCGCCTGATCGGGCCGAACTGCCCGGGCGTCATCACGGCGAACGAGTGCAAGATCGGCATCATGCCGGGTTCCATCTTCAAGAAGGGCAATGTCGGCATCGTCTCGCGCTCCGGCACGCTGACCTATGAAGCCGTGTTCCAGACCACGCAGGCCGGCCTTGGCCAGACAACGGCTGTCGGCATTGGCGGCGATCCGGTCAAAGGCACCGAATTCATCGACATGCTGGAAATGTTCCTTGCCGATGACGAAACAAAGTCCATCATCATGATTGGTGAGATCGGCGGCGGCGCAGAAGAAGAGGCCGCCCAGTTCCTCATCGATGAGGCCAAGAAAGGCCGCAAGAAACCGATGGTCGGCTTTATCGCCGGTCGCACGGCACCCAAGGGCCGCACAATGGGCCATGCCGGTGCCATCGTGTCCGGCGGCAAGGGCGATGCAGAAAGCAAGATTGCTGCGATGGAGGCTGCGGGTATCCGCGTGTCACCATCACCCGCTCGCCTAGGGACAACCCTGGTCGAGTTGCTGAAGGGCTAAGTCGCCCGACATTGAGAAAGCCAGGGCGGCCGCTAGGCCCGTCTGGCGAGGCCAGGTCCACAACCCTCGTCGGCCGTCCTGCAAAAAGTTCCTAGCGATAGGAACTAGGCAATATATCGTTCCTATATGTCGGGGAGCGATTTGGTCCAGAGGACGGATGAAACATGGCAGACGATGGCAGCCCGGTGAATGGCGCACGCAGCAAGGGCAATGCTGCGATGCTCGACACGGCATTCCTTTATGGCGGCTCGGCCCAGTGGCTTGAGCAGATGCAGGCAACCTATGCCCGCGATCCGTCGCTGGTGCCGGAAAGCTGGCGCGCCTTCTTTGCTGAGCTGGATGAAGAATCCGGCAGCGCAGCGGCCAATGCGGCCGGTGCCAGCTGGAAGCGCGGCGACTGGCCGCTGCAAAAAAAGGGCGACGAGACCGCCGCCTTCGACGGCAACTGGGCCGCCGTCGATCCGAAGCTCGAAAAGAAGATCAAGGCTGACAAGCCCGGTGCCACGGAAGCCGACATCGCCCAGGCGGTGAAGGATTCCATCCGCGCGATCATGATGATCCGCGCCTACCGCATGCGTGGCCACCTCGCGGCCCAGCTTGATCCGCTGGGCATCGAGGATTTTGGCGACCAGCCCGAACTCAACCCGGGCACCTACGGCTTTGAATCTGCCGACATGGACCGCCGCATCTTCATCGACGGCTATCTCGGCCTCGACTATGCCAATGTCACCGAAATGCTGGATATCCTCCGGCGCACCTATTGCTCGACCATCGGCATCGAGTTCATGCACATTTCCGATCCGCTCGAGAAAGCCTGGCTGCAGGAGCGCATCGAAGGCCCGGACAAGGGCATCGCCTTCACCACGGCTGGCAAGAAAGCCATTCTCGCCAAGCTGATCGAGGCCGAAACCTTCGAGCGCTTCCTGCACAAGCGCTATCCCGGCACCAAGCGCTTCGGCCTTGATGGCGGCGAGGCGGCCGTGCCGGCGCTGGAACAGATCATCAAGCGCGGCGGCGCGCTCGGCGTCGAGGAAATCGTCGTCGGCATGTCCCACCGTGGACGCCTCAACATGCTCGCAGCGGTCATGGGCAAGCCCTATGAGCAGATCTTCTTCGAATTCCAGGGCGGCAACACGCAGGGCGCCGACCAGTTCGGTTCCGGCGATGTGAAATACCACCTCGGAGCCTCGTCCGACCGCGTATTTGACGGCAACGAAGTTCACCTCTCGATGAACGCCAACCCGTCACACCTCGAAGCCGTTGACCCGGTCGTGCTCGGCAAGTCGCGCTCGAAACAGGAAATGCTGCACCGGGAAACCGGCACGCTCAATCGCACAAAAGTGTTGCCGCTGCTGCTGCATGGCGACGCTGCCTTTGCGGGGCAGGGGGTCGTGGCCGAATGTTTCGCGCTGTCGGGACTGTCCGGCTACCGTACGGGCGGGACGATCCACTTCATCGTCAACAACCAGATCGGCTTTACCACCAGCCCGCTATATTCGCGGTCCTCGCCCTATCCGTCGGATGTGGCACTGATGGTCCAGGCGCCGATCTTCCACGTCAACGGCGATGATCCGGAAGCGGTGACCTATGCGGCCAAGGTCGCGACAGAGTTCCGCCAGAAATTCTCGAAAGACGTCGTCATCGACATGTTCTGCTACCGCCGCTTCGGGCATAATGAGGGCGACGAGCCCATGTTCACGCAGCCGGTCATGTACAATGAGATCAAGGCGCACCCGTCGACGCGCGAACTCTACGGCCAGCGGCTCGTTGCCGAAGGCGTCCTGACCGCCGAAGATGTCGAAAAGCAGGTCACGGATTTCGAGACCTATCTCGACACCGAATTCGAGGCGAGCAAGAAATTCAAGGCCAAGAAAGCCGACTGGCTGGACGGTGAATGGAAAGGCCTCGGCCTGCCCGAAGACGACGAGCGTCGCGGCAAGACGGGCGTCGCCAAGAAGCGCCTGCAACAGCTCGGCCAGTCGATCACGACCGTTCCGGACAATATCGAGATCCACAAGACGCTCGCCCGCGTCATCGATGGCCGTGCCACCGCTATTTCCAAGGGTGAGGGCCTCGATTGGGCCACCGCAGAGCATCTTGCCTTCGGCACGTTGCTGGAAGAGGGCTTCCCGGTCCGTCTGTCCGGTCAGGACGTCGGCCGGGGCACGTTCTCGCAGCGTCACAGCCATTTCATCGACCAGAAATCGGGCGAACGCTATACGCCGCTGAACCATATCAGCGACAAGCAGGCCCAATACGAAGTCATCGACTCGCTGCTCTCGGAAGAAGCCGTGCTGGGCTATGAGTATGGCTATTCGCTCGCCGACCCGAACACGCTGACCCTGTGGGAAGCCCAGTTCGGCGACTTCGCCAACGGCGCGCAGGTCTTCTTCGACCAGTTCATCTCCTCGGCAGAGCGCAAATGGCTGCGCATGTGCGGTCTCGTCTGCCTCCTGCCGCATGGCTATGAAGGGCAGGGGCCGGAACACTCCTCCGCTCGCCTCGAACGCTTCCTGCAGATGTGTGCCGAAGACAATATGCAGGTCTGCAACCTGACGACACCGGCAAACTATTTCCACGCCATACGCCGTCAGATCCACCGCGACTTCCGCAAGCCGCTGATCATCATGACGCCGAAATCATTGCTGCGTCACAAGCTGGCGACCTCCTCGCTCGACGATATGACGACCAAGTCCTCGTTCCACCGGATCCTGTGGGATGATGCCGAGACGCCGGGCCGTGAAGGCAAGATCAAGCTGGTGAATGACAACAAGATCCGCCGCGTCGTGATGTGCTCGGGCAAGGTCTATTATGACCTGCTGGAAGCCCGCGAAGAGGCCGGCGTCGACGATGTCTACCTGATGCGGTTCGAACAGTTCTATCCCGTGCCGCGCCGCTCGATCATGAATGAGCTGAAGCGCTTCAAGGGCGCGGAACTGGTCTGGTGCCAGGAAGAGCCCCGCAACATGGGTGGCTGGACCTTCATCCGTGACGAGATCGAATGGTGCGCGACACAGATCGACGCGAAATCGCCACGCCCACGCTATGCTGGCCGTCCGCCGTCGGCCGCCACAGCGACGGGCCTGATGTCCAAGCACAAGGCCGAAATGGCCGCCTTCCTCAACGCCGCCCTCGGGCCGGACCCGGTCGACGACAAGATTGTCGCGGTCTGATCCTTCTTTTCCGGAATTTTCCAATATGGACCTTGCATCATGACCGATATCTCAGTTCCCACACTTGGCGAAAGCGTCACCGAAGCCACCGTCGGACAATGGATGAAAGCCGCCGGCGACAGCGTCAAACGCGACGACGTGCTCGTTGAACTCGAGACAGACAAGGTCTCGGTCGAAGTCTCCGCACCGGAAGACGGCGTCCTCTCTGAAATCGTTGCCAATGTCGGCGATACAGTGGAAATCGGCGCACTGCTCGGTCGCCTCAATGCCGGCAACGGCGCAGCCAAGGCAGCACCTGCCAAGGCCGAAGCCGCGCCGGCCAAGGAAACCAGGGCCGCTCCGGCGCCTGCAGCATCCGGCGGCAAGCTCACGGACGTTGCTGTGCCGACCATGGGCGAAAGCGTCGCCGAGGGCACGCTCTCGACCTTCCTCAAGAAGGTCGGTGACAGCGTCAAGAAAGACGAGACCATTGCCGAGATCGAAACCGACAAGGTTGCCCTTGAAGTGCCGGCGCCAGCCGACGGCGTGATCGCGGAACTGGTCGTGTCCGAAGGCGACAGCGTCACACCGGGCGCCGTCATTGCCCGCATCAGCGCCGGTGGCGCTGCGTCCGCTCCTGCGGCCACTCCGGCCG
>NZ_JBBKXE010000127.1:0-28752 GCF_037969335.1 Hyphomonas sp.
GCTGAAAGACGAGCATCGCTGGCTAGCGCGCGGCGTGACCGGACGGCGCAAGCGCAACCAGGGCCGCCTCGCCAGGCTGCACGACATGCGCGCGACCCATGGTGCCATGCGCGCGGCGCTGAACGACCGCAAGACCACCGCCGAGTTCAGCGCGGGCGTTGGCGACTCAATGAGCAAGAAAGTGATCGAGGTCAAAGGCCTGTCGAAAACATTCGATACGCCGAACGGACCGCTGGTGATCGCGAAAGACCTGTCGCTGAAAATCCTGCGCGGCGACCGGATCGGCATTATCGGGCCGAACGGCGCGGGCAAGACGACGCTGGTGCGCCTGTTGCTCGGCGAGACTGAGCCCGACGAAGGCACCGTTCGCCACGGCAAGACGCTGGACGTGACCTATATGGACCAGACACGCGACACGCTGAATCCGAAAGACACGATCTGGGAGGCGCTGGCGCCATCTGGTGGAGACTCGCTGATGGTGCAGGGCCAGCAGCGCCATATCGCCTCCTATGCCAAGGACTTCCTGTTCAAGCCGGAACAGCTGCGCCAGCCTGTCGGGGCATTGTCGGGCGGCGAGCGCAATCGGCTGGCACTGGCCATCGGGCTTGCAAAGCCCTCCACGCTCCTGGTCATGGATGAACCGACCAACGACCTGGACCTGCAGACGCTCGAACTGCTGGAAGACATGCTGCTGAATTATGAGGGCACGCTCCTGCTGGTCAGCCACGACCGGGCCTTCCTCGATTCATCGGTGACGAGCTGTCTTTGCCCGCTGGGCGACGGCAAATGGGTGCAGACGGCAGGCGGCTGGACTGACGCGCAGGAGCAGCTCGCAAATATACGCCGCCACGATGAATCCGATGCGCGCGCCGGCAAGACGAAAGCGGCTGACGCGCCCAAGGCCAAGCCGCAGAAAAAGCTCTCCTTCAAGGACGCCCATCGCCAGAAAGAGATCGATGAATTGATCCCCAAACTGAAGGCCGAAGTGGCCGCGCTGGAAAAAGCGCTGGCCGACCCCGCCCTCTATTCCCGCGATCCGGAAGCCTTCAATGCCAAGTCTGCCCGCATCGCCGCGGCGCGGGCGGAAGCCGAAGCAGCCGAGATGGAATGGCTGGAAATCGAGGAAAAGCGCGAGGCGCTGGCAGTCTGAACGTAAAAGCTTCCTTAACCGGCGCAACCTAGATTCCGGGGCTGGATATATGGGAGTTCAGCCAATGCGCCCTTCATGGATGCTTGCAATTGCCGCCTGCCTGGTGGCGCCTGCCTTCGCTGACGCGCCGATGTCGCTGAAGGCCGATGCCGTGGCGACGCCTGCGCCAGTCGGCCAAGAGCCGGGCCTGTACCGCTTTGGAGCGACCTATAGCGTGATACCGTCCGAAGATGCGCTGAGCTGCCAGACGGCTTGTGCAGATGACGCAGTCTGCCTGGCCTGGAGCTTTGTCTCTGCAGCAGGCGATGCTGACGCCTGGTGCGAACTGAAGCGCAGCGGCGGTCGGATTGAACACAATCCGATGGCGACGTCGGGCTTCTCGCCGCGCCATGAAGCGATCTTCATGCCGGTCGCGGTCGAGCCAGCCGAAGAGCTTCTGGGTGACGAGAGTACGTCAGACGCAGACCACACCAAGGCAATCACGGTCGAGATCGAGACAGTCGAGACCGATGGCCCGACCGACCTGACCGAACCGCAAACCGAAGACTAGAGCGAGCGCTCTTTCGTCGCCGTGAAGCGGATCGACGGGTTCTTCTCCTGCGCGTAGCCGACATCCCAGGCGTTCTTCGCCAGATAGACCGGTGCGCCGTCGAGATCTGTTCCTGAAGCCGACTTGTTGCGCTCCATGAATTCCTCAAGCTTGGCCGGATCATCGCACGCCATCCAGCGCGCCACATTGTATGGCGCCGGTTCAAACACGACTTCCAGATTGTATTCGGCTGCAACGCGTTCGATCATGACTTCGAATTGCAGCTGGCCGACCGCGCCGACGATCATGTCGGAGCCGATAGCAGGCTTGAACAATTGCGTGACGCCTTCCTCGGCCAGGCTTTCGAGCGCCTTGCGCAAGTGCTTGGCCTTCATCGGGTCTTTCACCCGGGCGCGGCGCAGGAGTTCCGGCGCGAAGTTCGGAATACCAGCGAACTGGATTTCGCCGCTTTCCGACAGGCTGTCGCCAACGCGCAGCTGGCCATGGTTGGGCACGCCGATGACATCGCCCGCATAGGCCGTCTCGGCGATCTCGCGGTCCTGTGCGAGGAACATCAGCGGATTGTGGATATTGAGCTGCTTGCCGCTGGCGCTCTTCAGGCGCATGCCGCGCTTGAACTCACCCGAGCATAGCCGAAGGAAGGCGACACGGTCGCGGTGGTTCGGGTCCATGTTCGCCTGGATCTTGAAGACGAAGCCCGAGACATCCGGATCGGACGGTTTGACTTCGATGGAAGCGCCCTTGCGTTCCGCCTTCTGAACGCGCGGGGGCGGCGCATAGTCACGCAGCGTGTTGAGCAGTTCGGCAACCCCGAAATGGCGCAGGGCCGATCCGAACACGACCGGCGTCATGTTGCCCGCCTTGAAGGCCTCCTCGTCGAATACCGGGAGAAGGCTGGTGACCATTTCCACACCCTCGATCAACTCCGCATACACATGATCATCAAGCTTGCCGATCAGGGCTTCGTCGCTACCGGGGATGCGGGTGGCCGGGCCGATATGCGGCGGCTCGCCCGGGCGGCGGTCGAACTGGCAGAACTCGCCGGTCCTGAGGACTTTCATGCCGGCGAAACGCTGGCCGGATGCGGCCGGCCAATAGAGCGGCGCCGTGTCGAGCTGGAGCTTGTCCTGCACCTCGTCGAGAAGCTCGATCGGTTCCAGTGCCTCGCGGTCCATCTTGTTGATGAAGGTGATGATCGGAATGTCGCGCATGCGACAGACCTCGAACAGTTTGAGCGTCTGCGGCTCGATGCCCTTGGCGGCGTCGAGCACCATGACGGCGCAGTCTGCCGCCGTCAGCGTGCGATAGGTGTCTTCGGAAAAGTCTTCGTGGCCTGGCGTATCGAGCAGGTTGAAGACGAGGTCGCTGTATTCGAATGTCATCACCGAGGCCGACACCGAGATGCCGCGATCGCGCTCGATCTTCATCCAGTCAGATCGTGTCCGCCGCTGGGCACCGCGCGCCGCGACCTCGCCCGCCGCACGGATGGCGCCGCCTGCGAGAAGGATGTTTTCCGTGAGGGTGGTTTTACCGGCATCCGGGTGGGAAATGATGGCAAAGGTGCGCCGACGCGCGGCTTCCGCAATATGGGACATGGAGGTTCCGGACAAATTTGGTTTCAGCTGCCAGCCCCTAGCCGATTTGGGCAAAGGAAAGAAGGGGTGCTGATGTATTGGCCGCGCAAACGCCTCAGGCGGCGAGTGGCCAGATTTCGGCGATGTCGGGCGGCGTGCCTTCCTTTTCGGCGCGCTGCTTCAACGTGCGGAGGATGGCTTCCGGCAGGATGGTCAGGCGCGGCTCGGCAACGGTGTCACCCAGGGTCGGGAACAGCGCTGCATTCGCACCGGTTTTTGCGATGATCAGTGAGCCGAGGTCCTGGATCAGGACCGTATCGATGGGGATGTTCTCGCGCACATGGTCGGCGACAACGCGCGTGACGAAGTCCAGCGCATCGCGTGCCCGCATGCCGTAGGGATCGCCGCAGCCGAGGCTTTTCCAGCGCTTTGAAAGGTGGATCTCCGGGATGTCTATCTCGGCGATCGTGTCGTTGAGCAAGAACAGCATGCCTGCGCCCCCGGGCAGTGGATTCATCCGAAAGCTGCCTTGCACGGGTTAACAGGCGGTTTACCTGCGAGAGCGCAACAGGAAATCGACGCGGGCCCGCCTAGTCTGTCTCGACATCTTCTGTGATGAAATGGCGCCCTTGCTTGTCTTCGATCTCGACAACCCACAGGTCGCTGTCGCGCTCCCGCGCGCGTTTGACATAGGCATCGACGCTAGCCTCGTCCGGGCCGACGCCCTGAGCGGTGAGATCGCGAAAGATGCGTTCGCCTTCAAGATTGGTGCTGGGCGTGTAGGCCGCCGCGGTGCCATCAAGACGCGACACCTTGATCAAGGTATCGCCGCGCGATGCGTCGCCCTTCTGGACCACGAACGCGGAGGCGCCAGCGACTTCGGCGCTGCGGATGAGGGCTTCAACCCATAGTTTGGACGGCAGACGAACCATGAGGGGACCCTTGCTTGTTTTCGCGGGAGCGGCAAGCCGCGTTCAGGCTATTCGGCGGCGTCTTCGAGCGGCGTTACATCCGTCATGTCGGCGAGCGGAAGGGTCACTTCGGCGCGGGTGCCCTTGCCAGGCCGGGACCGCAGGGTCAGCTGGCCGCCGTGCAGCTCGGCAAAGCTGCGAACTACAGCCAGGCCGAGCCCCGTACCGGCGCGGCCGCGTGAATTGCCGCCCTGCGCGAACGGCTCTGTGACGCGCTTGAGATCGTCCTCGGACATGCCGGCACCCTTGTCGATAACGCTGAGCACAGCCGCGCCGCCGGCCTCGAATGCATCCAGCGTGACGGTGCCGCCACGGTCGGAATACTTGATCGCGTTCGACACCAGGTTCTGCCAGATCTGACGCACGGCGCGCGCATCGGCCTCGGCCCAGACCTCGCTGTCAGACTTGATCTTGAGTTTCACTCCGGCGCGTTCGGCCTGGTTGTCGAGCTGGCGAATGATCGACTGGGCGGACGCAATAAGATCGACAGGCTCCGGCTCGAGGCGCTGGCGGTCCGCATTCGCCTTGGCGAGGTCAAGAATGTCGTCGACGAGCAGGAGCAGGTCCTGACCGCTTTCGTGGATGATGCCCGGATAGTCGGCATAGGCCTCCGGAAGCGGCCCGCGGATCTGGGCCCGCATCATGTCGGCATAGCCGAGAATGGCATTGAGCGGCGTTTTGAGGTCGTGGCCCAGCGATGCGAAGAACGCGGTACGATCCTGCAACTGGGCAGCCGCAGCCTCGAGCGCCGCAGACGTTTCCGCAGCCTGGCGCTGTGACGCACTGATATCGTGCAGCAGGAGATGCGTACCTGTGGCACCGGCTTCGGCGGTAAAGGCCGCAAGGCGACCGTCAGCGAGTCTTATCTCACCCTGCGCGCGGCCCGTGTCTGGACGCAGGCCCGACAGGTCAGCGTCGGGTTCGAACAGGTTCACCAGAGATGCGCCGGCTTTGGCGGCAACCAGCCCGAGTGTATCGCCCGAAAGGCTCCGCACCCGCCCCTCGGGTGTAATGTCCAGCAACAGAAGACCGGACGATGCAGGCAGGACGGGCGTCGGCGCGGCGGGTACCGGTTCGACCTGAACGCTCTCTTCGGTGGCGGCGGTGCGCGCGCCGTACTGGTCCTGCACAAGCACCCAGACCAGCAGCCCGGCAAGCACGAGCCCGGCAAAGGCGACCGCGACCGTCAGCGGCAGGTAATCGACCGCTCCCAAAGGCAGGAGTTCGAAACGCCCCATCACAAGCACCGCGAAATAGGCGACGACGCCGAAGATGGCCGCTTCGGCGGCCATGTCAGTGTTTTCCAGGTTCAACGCCACCAGCGGTGCCAGCACGAACAGGATCGTCAATGGCGAGGATGCCCCGCCGGTCAGCGCGACTCCGAGCACGGCCAGCAGTGTCCAGCAGATGACCAATAGCGGTGATGCAACGGAGGGAACGACCCTGTCCGCCCGAATGAAAACAAGGCCCACGACAGCAGGCAGAATCGCTATCACAACGCCGCTCGCAAGCGCTGCGATTCCGATTCCCCTGATCGCAGCAATCAGCGCAGCGGCCGCAATCAGGGCCAGCCACGTTAGATTAACGAACTGTAATCGCTTTTGCATCACGCGGGGGGACATATTAACATCCCATAGATATTCCTTAGGCATTCTCGCCCCCGTACCCATCAGTTGCTGTATTTGTAATGTTATCGACAGGCAAGGTGAGGTTCCCCAAGTGGGGAAGATGAGGCAAGACTATCGCGTGTCGCGTGAGGGAGAATGATACGATGAAATCCATCAGAATGATTGGGGCAGCAATTGTCGGGCTCGGGCTCGCTGCTGGCGTAACTGCCCAAGGAAGCGATCCGATTTCGGATACAGCGGCTGTGTACGCCACGTACCAGTCGGACGTTACCGATGTAAAAGACAAGCCGCTGACGTCGGCGGGCGATATCGACCACGCGCTCAACTCGCTGGGCGGGCACAATCCGGACCAGCTGTCCAAGGGCTGGATCGCTTATTCTGCGCTCATTGCATCGCAGAATCCGGAATACCGCGCCGCCATTCACGACATTGAGAGCTTCTATGGACGCGACGTGTTCGAAAACGGCATGCGCAATGACGTGCGTTATGCCCGTTCCCTGCAAGGCGGCGACAATGCTGTGAGTTCAGCCCTGACGGCGACGGAAGCCGACAGCCGCCGACTGAACAGCGCAGCGGCCTATGTGAAGGAACAAGCCTATTCATTGCAGGCGTCCGGTTGGGCGAAAGCCAAGATCGGTAATTCTGGCAACAAGGCAAGGAAGCTGGATTCCAGCCAGGCGACCGGCATTCCCGCGAAACTTGGATTGCTGTCCGCCATGAACGCCAAGGATATCGACTCCGTGCTCGTTCAGGCTGGCAGTTCCGGCGCGCCATCGCTTTGGGACAATGTCTCCGGCGCAGCCAGCGCCATCCGCTTCCCGGCCGCCATGACATCCGGCCTGACGGGCAACCGCAAGCGGGTGAAATTCGGCAAGGAACCGGTCGCTGACCAGATCGCCACACTGGCCGCCTATCGTGTACTGGGTGCCAGCACCGAGAAAAACGCCAGCCAGATCAACGCCGCAATGGCCGAACGTGAGACAAAGGGCTGCCTCAACATGGCAAACCTGAATCTCCAGCAGTGCGTGGCCGCCGCCAACCAGCAGTATGAAGTACCATTCTGCATCGGCGAACACGCCCTCTCAGACGTCGGCAAGTGCATTGGCAGCGTCTACCAGTAGGCCTGCCGCACAATCCTGAATTCAAAACCCCCGGTACCTGTCGCGGCGCCGGGGGTTTTCTTTTTTACGGATTTCGCAGCCGCAGACATCAATCCGTTAATCAGCCAGTTCTTTCACGACATCCCGCGTCAATTCCGCAAGGCGCTCAAGTCGCGCACTTAAGGGCCGACCGCGCCGAAAGACCAGCCACAGCTCGTGGTACTTGCGCTTGGCCAGCGATGCGATGGCAAGATCGGCCTTACCAGAATAGGCATCGACGCCACTGCGCGGCAGTAGCGTATATCCAATTCCCTGTGCGACCGGCGCAGGGATCTGACTGATCTGGTTCACGTAGGTTCGCACCCGAAGCCGATCAGCGCCTGAAAAAGATCCTGTGAAGTTCAGCGAAAACAGTTCGTCCGCGTATGAATACCCGTCGGGATGAGCGACGAAGCCCCGCGTTTCAAGTTGATCAAACGTGACCATCTCAGTCTGCGTTCCAGCCGGGAGGACCAGACACAACTCCTCCTTTCCCAAATACTCTGCATCAAGCCGCGGATGAGCAGGGTCTTGACCGATGACACCCAGATCAAAACGGCCCTCAAGAACACCCGCCAGAACGGCGGCCTGGGGGGCTGCCTCCAGATGAACCGCCAGTTCCGGCGCGTCCTGCATCATGGCCAGCATGCGCGGATAAAGCAGCATGGCGAAACTGCCCGAGCAGGCGATGGACGCACGCCCGGCTTTCGGATCATCGGCTTCGATCAACTCACGCAGGCGACGCTCTTCTTCTCGTCTGGCCCGGCCAATGGCCAACACTGCCTCGCCCGCCGGCGTCAGCGAGAAGCTCTTGCCCTGCTGGGCAATAAGTGACTGTCCGACCTGATGTTCGAGTTTACGCAGGTGTTGGGAAACGCCCGGCTGGGTCATGCTCAGGCGTTCGGCGGTATGGGTAAAGTGCCCCGTCTCGCAAAGTACGGTGAACGTTTCCAACCAGCTGGCGTTGAGCATTATCATTACAATTCATTATTTTTATTATATTGAATGATAATTTCATATCCGCACACCGATGTCTATTTTCTAATCCTGACAGATTGAAAGGACATCACATGAAACCCACGCCCCGCAGCTTTTCGCATATTGGCCTATCCGTTCCGGACTTGGACGCCGCCGTAAAATTCTATTCCGAAATTCTCGGATTCTACGTCATCATGGAACCAAGCAAAATCGTCGAGGATGACAGCGCCATTGGCCAGATGTGCACCGATGTGTTCGGTAGCGGCTGGAAGCATTTGCGCATCGCGCACTTGTCCACTGCGGACAGGATTGGCATCGAACTATTTGAATTCGAAGGCAATTCAGCGCCTGAAGACAACCTCAAATTCCGGCAGCACGGCACGTTTCACTTCGCAATCCAGGACCCCGATCTGGAAGGATTGCTGGGGAAGATCATCGCGGCCGGTGGCAAACAACGCATGCCGGTGCGCGAATACTTCCCCGGCGAAAAGCCGTATCGGATGGTCTATGTCGAGGACCCGTTCGGTATCGTGTTCGAACTCTACAGCCACAGCTATGAATTGACCTATTCGGCCGGCGCCTATTCCTAACCTCTCGCCGTATTCGATTCGCCCCTGCTCTACGCTGAGCGGTGTCATGCGGGGGCACCCTCTTTCCTTTTGTGCGGCGATGCCCCATTTCAAGCGCATGAGCATCGAAACGGCAGCAGCCGACATACGCGAAGAGTTTTCCTGGCTTGAAGACTGGGAAGCGCGCTATGCGCACATCATCGATCTGGGCAAAGCTAACCCGCCCCTGTCAGACGAAGAGAAAACCGAGGAGACGCGCGTGCGCGGCTGCACATCGCAGGTCTGGATGGTGACTCATTTCGAAGACGACCGCCTGATCGTACGCGCGGAATCAGATGCCATGATCGTGTCAGGCCTGATCGGGATTCTGATACGCCTTTATTCCGGCGCGCGCCTGTCAGAGGTCGAAGCCTTTGACGCCAAAGCCCTGCTGAACGATATCGGCGTGACCGGCGCCCTGACAGCGCAGCGATCGAACGGCCTCGCCGCCATGCTCGAGCGCATCCGACACGATGCCCGTCAGGCACTCTCGGCTTGACCCTGCCGCGTCAGGCCACGGCTGGCGCCCTGCTCATCATCACGACGCTGGACAGGCCCATCGACAATTGCTCGAGCCAGTCGTCGAAGTCCCGGTCATCTCGCTTGTCTTCCACGAGGTGGCAGGCATAGGCGACTGTCGAACGATCCCGGCCGAAAGAACGCGCGATCCGCGCATGGCTCATGCCGAGCGCTACATGCGTGAGATAGATCGCGATGTGCCGGGCCCGCGCCTCTATGGGGCGGCCACGCTCGGACGAAAGCAGGGTCTCCGCCTTCAAGCCAAGCGCATAGGCTGTCAGCGCAGCAGCCAGATAAGCGCGGTCTTCGTCTTTCTGTGGATCGAATTTCGCCATCACTGTCTCCTTCTGGTCTGGCAGGTAGAAGACTACCCGGCTTCAGAAGGTGTAGGATAACTTTCCTATGCCATCAAGGTGGCATCAAGCGTTGCGGGCGAATCAGGCCGCTGCGCGAGGGGAAGAAGCGTGGACAGCGTCGGATTGGCCGCCATTTGGAACAACGAGCCGACGGCTGGGCAGCAGTTCGTCGTGGCACAGGACCATGGTCAGGTGACCGCTGGAATCCATCAGGGGAAGCCGCAGCCAGGCATGCATGCCGTCTGTCTGTTCGATGACGCCGCCCACCGGCGCGCGGCGCTCCAAGGCGACCGACAAGCCGAGTGAAAAGGCATCGCCGTGCTCGCCGATCACCTCTGCGACGCGACGTCCACGTGCTTCCATGCCGAAGATGTCACGCAAGCGCGATCCGGCAATCCGGAACCGGCCATCGCCCGCCTCGTCAAACTGAACGATGGATATGCTGGCAAGCATGCTGCGCAGCGCACCCGGATCGATCGCGTCACGCGGAACGCAACCCGCCCGGTCGCGAAGCCGCTTCCAGTAATCTATGAGTGCCTGTTGGGCGACGGTGACGCCCTGAAATACCGTTTGTTTCGACATCGTGTGCACCCCCAGGTGATTCGACAGAATCACCTATCGCGCGAGTAGAGTCCGGGATCAAGAGTCGTCGACACATAATCTTAACATGTCTTACCAGAATATTTCATTCCGGAGGCGCAACGAACAGTATTCGTTCGCAACAACTAAGCCTTGTCGCCTTTGCCCAGTCCCATCTTCTTTGCGAGCATTGAACGATGCTTGGAATAGCCCGGCGCAACCATCGGATAATCGGACGGCAAATTCCATTTTTCCCGGTATTCGTCGGGCGACATGTCATATTTCGTCCGCAGGTGACGCTTCAGCGACTTGAACTTCTTGCCGTCCTCCAGGCACACGAGGAAGTCCTCACCAAGCGACCGTTTCACAGAAACGGCTGGCTTGGGCCGCGACTCCTCGGTATCCGCGTTGCCCAACCCCGCCAATGAGGCGTGCACATTGCGGATGAGGTCCGGCAGCTCGGCCGACTCCACGGCATTGTTTCCAACATAGGCCGCGACGATCTCACTGGCGAATGCGATGAGCGCGCCCTCGTGGGGCGCAGTCTTTGTAACTTCGGGCATTAACTTAGCTCCCCAGGAATACTCTATTCCGGGGTAACTGAAGAAGAAAATGTGTAAATACTAAAAAGACAGTCTGTCCGCGCCAAAGTTGCCTGCCTTTACAACAATTCGACACGAAAACGGACGCCGTGACTTCAGCCTACTGTGATGAATGCCAGTAACAGGACGAGGCCAAGCAATGCTGCCGTCCAGATTGCCATCGCCCCGGTGAGGCCGCCGCGGGCCAGCTCGCCGCGCGGACTGAACGCCGCTTCGATCCTGTCATAGGCTCGCCCGGTGAGGCCGAAGAACACGGCGGTCATCGCCGGGCCGACTTTCCCCCACACGGTTCCAGCCCACTGCGCCATGCCGAAACCGACCTTGCGATAGAGCCAGTCGGTGTCGAGGATCGTGCCGGGCTTCTCCGGCGGATAGACGCCGAACCGCTTGAGCAGGACGAAGGCAAAGGTTGCGAGCACCAGCAATTGCAGCTGTGTCAGGATGTGATCGAAGGTGAATGGCTGATAGTTCATCGCCTCTTCGCGGTAAGGCAGCAGGTTGTAGAGCCATTCGTAGCCAAGGCCGGGAATGACCGCCGGCAGGCCGATGGCGATGCTGATGAAAGCCGCCATGCCCATGGCGAGCAACATGTTGAAAGGCGCTTCCTTCACGCGCTTGCCGCTGTCGTGGCCGAAGAAGGCAAAATAAGGGATCTTGATCCCGGAGTGCTCGAGCACACCAGCCGAAGCGAACATCAGCATGAGCCAGATAATCGGCAGGCCGGCATGCGCCACAGCGCTGAGGATCATGGATTTCGTCACGAAGGCCGAGAAGAGTGGCATGGCCGAGATCGAGATGGCCCCGACGAGGCAGAAAATCGTGGTCCACGGCATCGAGCGGTAGAGCCCGCCAAGCTCACTCGCCTTGGTCGTGCCCGTGCGATAGAGGACCGCGCCCATGGACATGAACAAGAGGCCCTTGAACATGATGTCGGCAAAGGCGTGAGCCACCGCGCCGTTCAGGGCAAGCGGCGTACCGACGCCGATGGCGCAGATCATGAAGCCGATCTGGTTGTTCGTGGAATAGGCGAGCACCTTGCGCAGGTCGTTCTCGATCACGGCGAAGAAGACCGGGAAACAGGTCATCACGGCACCGATCCAGATCAGCGAGTCCTGACCGGGGAACATGCGGGCAAACGCGTACACCGCAAGCTTGGTGGTAAAGGCTGACAGAACGACCGCCCCGACAACCGAGGCTTTCGGATAGGAATCCTGTAGCCAGTTATGCAGGAAGGGGAACGCCGCCTTGATACCGAAGGCGATGAAGATCAACAGCGCGCCAGGCGCAGCCAGGTCTTCGAACACTTGCAGCCCGATATTGCCAGTGTCGTGATAGACATAAGCGATGCCCGCCAGCAGCAAGACGCCCGACAGGATCTGAACGCCGAGATAGCGCATGGAGGCGAAATAGGACGCGCGCGTCCCTGCCCCAAGCACCATGAAGACGGATGTGACCGCCGTGATTTCCCAGAAGATGAACAGGGTCATCAAGTCGCCGCAGAAGGCCGCTGCAATCGCCGCGCCGCCATAGGCGAGCGCCATGCCGTCCTGCACCCTGTCGTCCGTGTGCCAGGCGTAGATGGCATTGAGCAGGGCCGCGATCAGGAATGCCAGACCGAAGACGAAATTGAGACCGTCGACACGATAGAGAACCAGGTCGAGCCCCAGGACGCTCGCCGTGAGGTGGTTCACGTTCTGGTCGGCCAGCGCGAGCAATGCGATGCCAACAAGCGGCGCACCAATGGCAATGCTCTGACGGATGCGGCGCATGGGCAGGAAGATGGCCACGATGCCTGCAAGGATCAGCAACCAGCCGGGGTTCAGAGCGGTCAGGAAGGCGGGCATTACTCGTCTCCCTCATAGGTCGGATGTGCGTCAGCGGGCCCTTGCGGCCTGTCCGGGTCGACATCGGCCGGCGGTCCGCCAGCATCACCATAATAATTTTCGCCCCGGCGCAGCAGGTTGCCGAGCGGCCAGCCCATCAGGACGACGAACGAGAACGCTGCAAAGCCATACAAGCCGTAGAAGCCGGTCGAGTTGGCAAACGTGAAATAGTCATGCCGGCTCACGAACAGGTCGAGCACGATCAGGAACGCACCGAGCAGGCCGAGCCCCCAGAACATGATCGCGCCGATATGTTTTGTTTCGGTCCAGCCGAACAGTATCTTTGCCATCGGGTGCACGCCTTCGTCGGAGACGGTGTGGAGATCGTGCGCCTTTTCAGCGGCGCGCTTGAGGAAGCGTCCCGTCGTATCGCGGGTTTCGGGCGTGTCATTGCTCATGGCTGGCCTCCGGTCACAATCGCGGCCGCGCTACCGCCCATGGATGGCGCAAGGAAGTCGGCGAGCGGTCCGACCAGGAAGAAAAGGATGATACATAGCGCCGCCGTGAATACGGGGGCAGCAACCGTCAGGGCCGGAGCACCGCCGGGGCGTTTGAAAGCTCGAGGTTCGCCGGCCCCGGGTGGCGGCATCAGGGCCAGGATGGGTATCGGCAGGAGATACGCAATGTTCAGCAGCGACGAGCCGATCAGCACCCACGGCACATAGCTGTCCCCGCCATTGATGGCGCCCTGCATCAGTTCATATTTCGCCCAGCTGCCCGCCATCGGCGGAATGCCGATGATCGACAGGGACGCGATGAAGAATGCAATGAAGACCATCGGCATCCGGCGGCCAAGGCCGCGCATGTCGGAAATATTGGTGGCCCCGGAGGCCACATAGATCGCGCCGGCGCACATGAAGAGCGTCATCTTGCCAACAGCGTGTGCGGCGATCTGGATGCTGCCGCCGAGGAAACCGGCTTCGTTGGCCAGCATTGCACCCGCCGTAACATAGGCCAGCTGAGCGATGGTTGAATAGGCGAGCCGGGCCTTGAGATTGTCCTTCGTCATGGCGACGAGCGAGGCGACGATGATGGTGAAACAGGCGACCCCGAGCACAAAGTCGCGACCGGGCGTCGCATTCAGCAAGTCCTCGCCGAAAATGAAAATCGACACTTTCATCACGGTGAAGACACCCGCCTTCACAACGGCCACGGCGTGCAGCAGGGCCGACACGGGCGTCGGCGCCACCATGGCGTTCGGCAGCCAGAAGTGAACCGGCATCAGTGCCGCCTTGCCGATACCGAAGGCAAAAAGCAGCAGAAGGGCCGTCGATACGGCCGGGCTGATGTCCACTCCGGCGAGCAGGCCGCCGGGCACGAAGTCGAGATTCTGGCCCGCGAGCGTCCATGTCCACATCAAGGCGGTCAGGAACAGGCCGATGGACGTGCCAAGCAGTGTCAGCAGGTAGATGCGCCCGCCGCGCTTGGCAGCCGCGTCGCCCTTATGGGCCACGAGCGGATAGGTCGACAGGGTCAGCACTTCGTAGAAGACGAACAGCGTGAACAGGTTGCCCGACATGGCAACGCCGATGGCACCGAAGATGGCAATGGCGAAGCAGATGTAGAAGCGCGTCTGGTTGCGCTCGCGATTGCCGCGCATATAGCCGATCGAATAGAAGGAATTGACGATCCAGAGACCACTGGCGACCAGGGCGAACAAAGCGCCAAGTGGTTCGAGCTTGAACGTGAAGGACAGGCCGGGCGCCGCTGCGCCGAGGTCCAGGGACGGCACCTCGCCGTTCGAAACCGCCACTGCCAGCGCAATCACCACGCCGAACAGGATGACCGATCCCACGATGGTCACGCCTTCGCGGATATTCGGGAAGCTCCCGGCGGCCGCGATGCCGGCGGCAATCAGCAACGGGATGCAAAGGGCGGCGAGAATCAGCATGTCAGGACTCATCGGAACATCTCCGGCCCAAACGCGGCCAGCGCGGCATCACGCGCGAGGCCGAGCGGGATCTCTGTCGTGATCCCGAAATAGATATTCGCAAGCGCAAGTATCCAGAGAGGGACGAGCAACACGATCGGCGCTTCCTTGCGGGTCTTGCGCGGGTTCACAGGCGGCTGGAAGAAGACGGCCTCAAGGATCCGTCCGACATAGATCACAGCCAGGAAGCTCGAGAACACAACCAGGATCACGGCCCACCACCATCCATGCTCGAACAGGGCATAGCCCAGCTGGAGCTTGGACTGGAAGCCTGCCGTCAGCGGCACGCCGATCAGTGACAGGCCAGCGATCGCAAAGGCGGTCATGGTCCATGGCGCCGAACGCCCAAGTCCCGCGAAATCGCGGATGTTCGTACCCTTGTAGGTCAGCACGACGCCGGCAACGGCCATGAACAAGGCTCCCTTGATCATGGCGTGGTTGAGCAGGTGGAACAGGCCTGCACTCAGGCCTGCAACCGTGCCGACCGAGATACCAAGGATCATGTAGCCAACTTGCGCGACAGACGAATAGGCCAGCACACGGCGAACATCCGTCTGGAATACGGCCTGGAAACTGCACGCGATCATGGCCGCGATCCCGAGCGGCATCAGCATGGCGTTGAACGCGGCGTGTTCGAAGGCAAAGCGCGGGCTGAAGACCGTGAACAGGAACCGGATCAGCGCGTAGAGTGCCACCTTGGTCGCCGTCGCCGAGAGAAACATGGTGACGAAGCTGGGGCTGTAGGAATAGGCATTCGGCAGCCATTGGTGCAGCGGCCACATGGCCGCCTTGAGGCCCAGGCCGACAACGATGAACGCGAATCCGGCCTGCACCGTGCGGCTGCCCGTCAGGTCTGGCAGTTTCGAGGCGATATCAGCCATGTTCAGCGTACCGGTGGCGGCATAGAGGAAGCCGACGCCGATGATGAAGAATGTCGCGCCGATCGTGCCCATGACGAGGTAGTTGAAGGCGGCGTGCAGGGCGCGACGGTCGCGCGAGGCACCCAGCGCGACCAATACATAGGTCGAGAGCGAACTGACCTCGAGAAAGACGAACAGGTTGAACGCGTCACCCGTGATCGCGACGCCGCAAAGGCCCGCAAAACAGGCGAGAAAAGCCGAATAGAAGAGTGCAGTCTTTTCCTTGGGTATCTCGGCAAGCACCGTCGGGTAGGACATCACCGATGCCAGAACGCCAATCGCCGACACAAGGACGAGGATCATCGCATTCAGCGCATCGACGCGGAACTCAATGCCCAGCGGCGGCAACCAGTTGCCCATCGCATAACTGATCACGCCCGAAGACGAGGTCTGCACGATGCCCAGCAGGATCAGGGCAAAGACCAGCGAAGCCGCTGTTGCACCGATGCTGACAAACCAGGCAATGCGGCCGCTCGGCACCAGCGCCAGTACTGGCGCCAGCATCAGCGGCACCATGACCAGCAGGGGCGCAGCATGCGCCAGTGCCCAGTCGGGCACAGAACTCAACAGAAAATCGATCATGCGCCTGCCCCGTTAAGCCATTCGTCAATTTCGGCTTCCTGGGCCAGCGCAGTCTCAAGATCGATGTCACGCACCTCGTCGCCCTCGATCGTGCCGTAGGCTTCGCGGATACGCACGATGAGCGCCAAGCCGACAGACAGGGTCGCGACACCGACAACAATGGCCGTCAGCATCAGGACGTGCGGCAGCACATTGGAATAGGTGTTCACAAGCTCAACCGGCGCGCTCGCATTACCAAGCGCATGACCGCCCGGCACTGTCACAGCGTGATGCGCCGCTTCAGCGCCGTGACCACCGCCATGTTCAACCGCATCCGCTCCATACAGGATCGGCGCCGTGCCGCCCGCCACCTTGCCGAGCGTCACATAGAACAAGCAGACCGATGTCTGGAACAGCGACAGGCCGACGATACGCTTGATGAGGTTACCGCTGGCAAACGTGATGTAGAGACCGATCATCATCAATCCGATGATCGCCCAATAGTTTGCCCGCTCGAGAAGGAATTCCAGCATTGCTTACCAGTCTTTGTCTCGGATTTCGGCGACGCGGCCCGCGAAGGCATAGAAGATCGTGAGCATGGCGCCCGCGACGCCGCAGAGGACGCCAAGTTCGATCAACAGAATGCCGACATGCTGGCCGTGATGTTCACCGGGCGGCTCGTGAAAGAGCGCCTGATATTCAAGGTAATTACCGCCTTGCAGCAGCGCCCAATAGCCCACGCCCGCATAGATTATCACCCCGATGGCGGCGAGCGAACGGGTGAAGACGGGAGGCACCGCCCGCATGGCCGCAGGCACACCGAAAACGAGCGCGTAAAGGATTACGCCAACCGCGATGATGATGCCCGCCTGGAAGCCGCCACCGGGCCCGAAATCGCCATGAAACTGCGTGTAGAACGCGAACATGATGATGACGGGCAGCAACATCTTTGAAACGACGCGAAGTATGACGTGATGATCATCGTTCACGAGGCATCCTCCTCTTTCTTCGCTGCCGGGGTCGATGGCTTGCCGCGTCCGGGCGACTTGCCTTCACGGCGAATCGATACCGCCAGGGAGCGCTCGCCAAAACCAAGCAACAGCGCCACAGCCAAGCCGGCCAGGAACACCACGGTGGTTTCGCCCAGCGTATCGAAGCCCCTGTAGCTGCCCAACACCGACGTAACGACGTTCGGGATGCCAGTGTCTGCCCAATTGATCTGCATTTGCTGAAGACCCACGCCGGTGTTGACCGGTGAGTTCGGGTCGCCAAGCGCTGGCAGGTCAACCGTCGCGTAAATCAGCATCACGCCTGTTGCCACAACGACGAGCAGCGGCCCGAGGCGCGCGAATTTCTTGTCCGGTTTCGCGGTACGAGACGTCAGCAGCATGGCACCGAGCAGCACCACGGTCGACATGCCTGCACCGACAGCCGCTTCTGTGAACGCAACGTCCACCGCGTCGACGACGACATACCAGGTCGCAGACACCAGCGAGTAGATGCCTGACAACATCACAATGGCAAACAGGCTGCGCAGGCGCGCGATCGCGATCGCAACAACAAACAGCACCGCGAGAAGCAGTATATTGACCAGGGCCATGCCGATATCGCCCTCAAGAACGCCCGTCATGCTGCGCCCTCATCATCGTCACGCTTCTGGCCGACCCGGCCGATCAGCGGCTGGAGGCCTGCCGTATGCGCAGCGCTGGCCACGGCATGAGATGCGGCCGGGCTGGTCAGGAACAACAGCCAGAAAATCACAGCCAGTTTGACGACGATCAGCCAGTCGGGTGCCATCAGCGCCATGCCGATCAGGATAACCGTCGCGCCCGACGTATCGGTGATACTGGCGGCGTGCATCCGCGTGTAGAAATCAGGAAAGCGCATCACACCGATCGTGCCGATCACGCACAGGATGGCACCGATCAGGCAAAGCGCCGAGCCCGCAGGATAGCGCACAATTTCGAAGAACTGCAGCAGGTTTGTCAGGATATCAGCCATTTCGCTTGCCTCCCTGAGCGTCGCGCCGGACCAGCGGCACCTGGAACGAGCGATAGCGGAAGAATTTCAGGATCGCGATTGTCGAGACAAAGTTGATCATCGCGTAGAGAATGGCGATGTCGAGGAATTCGGGTCGCCCCATCACGAAGCCCAGCAGTCCGAGCGCCAGAACGGTCTTGGTGCCAAACGAGTTCACGGCAAGCACGCGGTCATACAGGGTCGGACCGATCAGCGTGCGTATGAGCAGCAGGATCATGCCCAGCAGGATGGCGATCAGAGCGGCAGCGGTCATGCGGCGGCTCCCTTCCCGTCAATCGCCCGGGCCGAACGCTTGTCCATCTCGACGAAGGCTTCCGGCTGGGAGTCCTGTTCGTACAGGCCATGGACCAGCAGCTTGTCACCGTCGATCTCGACCGTCACCGTACCAGGCGTCAGTGTGATCGAGTTGGCGAACGTCACCTTCGCGAGGTCGGACTTGCAAACTGTCTTCAGCTTCACGAGCGTGGGCGCAATGTCGAGATCGGCGCGCAAGCAGGCCCTGATCACGGTCCAGTTCGCCTTGACGATCTCTTTCATGAGCCAGGGATAATACAGCGCAAATCCGACGATGCGGACATAGGGCACACCTTCACGGTCGAGGATGTCGAGGCGATAGGCAAGGATCAAGGTGAGCGCGAGCGACACGGCGCCAAGGCCCAACAGAAGCGGCTCGAAATGCCCGGACATTCCAAGCCAAAACGCAGCCAGCGCAACTAATAGCCCCAGAAAGTACGCCACAATGCGCCTGCGCTCCTGTAACAACCCAAATCACGAACGCCTGACCTAAAGGCCCGGAGCGAGCTTGGGAAGACTCTTTCGGACTTTTTCGACGCCTAGCTGCCAAAAACCAGTCTGGCTGTACGCTGTGACGTCGAGAACGCCGCTTCTTCGTTCGCGGCCTCGCCGGTGCCTTGTGATTCGTGCAGGGCCTGTGCCGAGAAAGCGGCCGAAAGTGACCAGTTCCAATAGCGTAGTGTCGTCTGCGCCTTGGCAACCGTCAGCAGCTCGTAGGTCTCCGCTACCAATTCGAATTGAGGGTGTATCTGACCATCATCGATTTCGAGCGGACGACGCAGCGCCGCCCAGAGCACAGGCAGGAAGTCACGCTTCACGCCAGTCGCCTTGCAGAGTACTGCCAAGCCTTCACCGCCAGGATCGGAAAGGATCTTGGCGATGGTCACGGGCTTGATCCCGCAAAGGTACCCGATTTCCTGCGCAAGCTCAGACGTCATACCTTCCAGCGCTGCTGAATTTATTGCGCTTTCAAGGCTATCGAACGGGCTCCTGTCGAGCGCCTCGCGGTTGCGCTGGCGCCGCTCGATGAGCTGCAATGCCTTGCGTGCAACCGGATCGGCCCATTTTTCGGACGCCATGATCTCGAAGACATCCTTGCAGGTTTCGATGACCTCAATCCGGTCGGCTGAATGGCGCTGCAAGATCTTGCGCCGGACCGGGCTGTCCGACCACCAGAACATCGCCATCGCCTGAGAGGGGCGCAACTCGAGACGCTCCACCAGCAGCGCGCAAAGCTGGGACTCGTCACGCGAGCGCATCACCAGCTTGTCCATCGCCGATTCCGGCACCACTGCGCCAGCATTCTCGACCATTTCGCGGACGACATGCGATTCGCCATGTTCGGCGAGCGCCACACACACGCCCGGCGCCACGATCTTGCGGCGGGCGATGGCCAGGCGGTGATCGGTCGACGTCGCTTCAACGATCTCGCTGAGATCGCTGGCGTCGAACGCCTCGTTCTGTTCCAGCAGCGGTTGTGCAATCTCGAAAGAGCTTTGAGCGAGATAGCGAAGCAGGCGACGCGGCGCCTCCCGGCTGGTCGCCAGCCTCGACGCGCAAAGCATGCGTTCGCGTGTGTTTGCGTGGAAAAGCATGTCGAGCAGGATATCGCCCACCATGTTGCGATCCTGGTGCGCCAGACGCGATGCCGGCATCGCCACAAGATCAAGCAGCCGTCTGAACAAGGCGTCTCGCGCGCGCCCTATTCGCGGCGGATTCGTTGGCTCTTCCATATCGTCCATCTAGATGCCTGCGTCGCAATGGCCGTAGATTGAACCGAAAGCGTTAACGAGCGGTACAGACAGCACCGACAAATGCCAGCGTCAGTCTCGCGATCCGGGATGAACCACCAGCACCAGCAGGCTCGCCACCAGCATGATGATCGCCAGCATGAACAGCATGCCACCGTCTGTCTGCGTGTTGCCAGGGTCAAGCGATACCGGCACCTCGCGGCCAAGGTAGGGCGACAGATGGAACGCCACGGCGCCGCCGAGCACCGCAGCGGAGATCAGCGCACCAAGGCGCCGGGTAAAGGGCAGAAGCAGGAAAAACGCCGCAATCAGCTCAAGCGCACCGGTCAGAACCCTGCCAGCGGGCTCGAACAGGGTCTGGCCCGTACGGTCTGCGATTGTCTGGAAGACGATATTGGCTCCGGGAGGGTCAAAAAACTTGACCGATCCTTCTGGCGGGTTGGGCAGTGGGTAGATGGTTGCCTGCACAAACATGACGATCAAAAATAGCGCGAGGGCCCAACTGACGAGTTGCCTGAACAGTCTCATGATACTCCACCCGTGGCTTGTAGTTCGAACATACGCCGCTACTGACGGTACAAACAGGGCGACTCAAAGGCAACTGACGGAAACCTGCCATTCCCGCGCCGGCCCTGATCGTTTGCCCCTGCGATGGCGCAGTATCTGATTTTACTTTTAATGGTCCGGGGCTCAACATACAGTCGCGGTCGCCGACGGGAGCTGGGATGAGCGACAGGATCGAAGAACTCGTTGACGATATGGTCGAGGAAGCCGTCGGCGATGTGACGTCACCGGTCAGCGGCATCAGCGAAGCGCTTGGCGCCGGCGCCTCCCTCCTGTCGACCGCAACGCATTGGCGGGCAAAACGCTTGCGCCGGGGCGTGAGCATCGAACTTCCCGCCTATCTGATGGTCCAGTGCAGCTGGTTCATGGCCTTCGGGCTTCAGATGGTTCTGTTCCCCTACCTGATTACGGGCAAGGACCACCTCCACATGGACGGTCTCGCGCTGGGGCTGGCCAATATGGCGCTGTCCGCGCCGTCGGTTATATTCCTCCTGATCGGCGGCGTTGTGGCAGAACGTGCCGATGGCCGGCGCCTGCTGATCATCCTCCACCTCCTGGCCGCTATCCCGGCTTTGTTCCTCGCGCTCGCGATTTCCCGCGGCCAGCTCTCCTATCCCGGCATGATCCTCTACGGCCTGACAATCGGCACGGTTGGTGCCTTCATGATGCCGGCGCGCGATTCGATCGTGAATGAAGTTGTCGAACGGCGCATGCGCGTCGGGTCGAACGTCACGCTCCAGCTCGGCGTGACTCTCGCCACCATGGCGCAATTCCTGGCCCAGATCGCCGGCCTGATCCTCGCAGGCTATGCCGACAAGATGACCCGCATGCCGCAATGGCTGGGCGGTTTCGGGATCGGTCCCATCGCTGCCGACAAACTCTTGCTGACACAGGGGATTGTCCTGGTGTTCGGGACGCTGTTTGCGCTTAACCTGGCGAAAGGACGACAGGTCCGGACCGGGCGCAGCGGTTTCGGCGCAGCGTTCGGGGACATTGCCGAAGGATTCCGCGCGGTCCGTTCTGACGGCAGGCTCTGGGCCATGACGGCCTTGATGTTCGGCGTCGGCATTTTCGTGATCGGCGCTTTTCTCGTCGTCCTGCCCATCGTCAACCGCGATATCTATGGCTTCGGGTCGGATGGTATCCGGGACATGTTCGTGACCTTTTGGATGGGCGCCTTCGTCTCGTCAGTCGTCCTGTCGATCTTCCGGCGTATCAAGCGGCAGGGACGCTTGCTGCTGGTCGCACAATTCCTGGGATCGAGCAGTATCCTCGCCATGATGTGGGAAATCCCGCACTGGGCCTTCCTCGGCATCGTCTTCATCTGGGGCCTCGCTGCCGGCATCTCGATCGCCATGAGCCGGTCGATTGTGCAGGACGCAGCGCCCAAGGAGAAACTCGCCCGGGTGCTTTCAATCTACCAACTGGGATTCATGGCAGGTGCGCCGTTGGGCGCCGCTGTCATGGGCGCGCTTGTCGACATATTCGGCCCGCACAGGATCGCCATTGTCCCGGCCGGCGGCATGACACTGATCATTCTCTGGATGGTGTTCTTCACACCGGTCTGGAACATGAAGGGCGAAGCGTGGAAAGAGCATGCCGCGAAGAAGTGACACCGCCCGCGAAGCGTCCTAAATCGCTGCCCATGAGCCAGCTGCCCCGCGCCACCATCCATCTTTCCAATATCGTCGCGAACTGGCGGGCGCTCGACGGGCTGCACGCAGGCGCGACAACGGCTTCCGTCGTGAAAGCAGGCGCCTACGGCCTTGGCGCCATACCCGTTGCCCGTGCGCTGTCGCGGGCTGGCTGCTCGACCTTCTTCGTCGCTTATCTCGAAGAAGGCCTTGCGCTGCGCAAGGCCCTTGGTCTCGGCTCGCGCATCTTCGTCCTGAACGGTCCAACCCGGAATGAAATGTCGGCCTATATCGCGGCCGGCCTGACGGCTGTTCTGTCGTCGCCCGACCATGTGAAAGCCTGGTCCAGCGCGCCGAAGGGCACGTCGGCGCTGCATTTCGATACGGGCATGAACCGGCTCGGCCTGAAGGTCGAAATGCTCGGAACATCGCTGGCGGGCCTGCAAAAACTGCAACCTGTTCTGGTGATGAGCCACCTCGCGTGCGCTGACGAAACCGGCCACAAGATGAATGCGGCCCAGCGCAGCGCATTCGACGATATTGCCGCGGCCTTCCCGGACACGCCGGCGAGCCTTGCAAACTCCGCGGGCTGCTATCTCGGCAAGGCCTTCGGATACGACCTGACCCGGCCCGGGCTCGCCCTATACGGCGGCTCACGGCCCCCAAAAGGACTCCGGATAAGCCCCGGACTAACACTGGACGCCGCCATACTCAGCGTTTTCGATGGGGATATCGGTGACACGGTCGGCTATGGCGCAACCCGGACGCTCGAACAGGACACCCGGCTCGCCACAGTCGGCATCGGCTATGCCGACGGCCTGTTGCGGTCCGGCGGCAACGCGTTCATCGCCTATCTCGACGGCGTCCCGTGTCCGGTCGTCGGACGCATTTCCATGGACCTGACGACAATTGATGTTTCCAAGGTACAGGATAAAGCAAAAGCAGGCGCGCGCGTTGAATTCATCGGCGAGCATGCCAAACTTGAGGATCAGGCCGCCCGTGCGGGCACGCTTGGCTATGAACTACTGACGGGGCTCAGCAATCGTGTCGAACGTGTCTATGCATAAAAGCGGCTTTCCCAATCCCCTGCGCTGGATCGGTGCCAGCGCGCTCGGCTTCTTCGCCGAGATCGGACGCTTGTCCACGTTCGCAGGGCGGGTGACGCTTGCGGCGTTCACACCGCGCTGGTTTTGGGGCGAAATCGGGCGCCAGATCATCCGGATCGGTTTCTATTCCCTCCCGGTCGTCGGCATGTCGGCCGTCTTCATCGGCGCCGCGCTGGCCCTGAACATCTATACGGGCGGCAGTCGCTATGGTGCTGAACAGTTCGTGCCCAATATCGTCGTACTCGGTATCACGCGCGAACTCGGCGCAGTCATCACCGGCCTGATGCTCGCCGGGCGCGTGTCGGCAGGCATCTCGGCAGAGATTGGCGCCATGCGCGTGACCGAGCAGATCGACGCCCTTGAGACCCTCTCTGCCTCCCCCTACCGCTACCTCTACGCCCCCCGCTTCATTGCCGCACTGATTACCCTGCCCATGCTGGTGGCAGCCGCCAATATCATTGGTGTGATGGGCGGCTGGCTGGTCAGCGTCTACAGCCTCGATTTCGACTCGACGACCTATCTGCGCAACACGCTCGATTTCGTCACCCGCGACGACATCATGGTCGGCCTGATCAAGGCCTTCGTCTTCGGCGGCGTCATCGCGGTCATGGGCTGCTACCAGGGCGACCGTTCGCAGGCAGGCGCGACGGGCGTCGGCCGGGCGGCGACCCTGTCCATGGTCGGCGCTGCCGTGCTCGTGCTGGCGACCAATTTCGTCATGTCCAACCTGTTCGTGGAGATCGGCCTGTGACCCAGCCCATCCTGAAACTGGAAGGCATCGAAAAATCGTTCGGTCGCAACAATGTCCTGCGCGGTGTCGATCTTGACGTTGCGCCCGGCCAGAGCCTCGTCGTGATCGGCGGCTCGGGCTCGGGCAAGTCCGTGATGCTGAAGGTCGCGCTCGGCCTGATGACGCCCACGGCGGGCAAGGTGCTGTTCGACGGTCACGACGTGACCAATTCAACCGGCAAGACCCGCGAATCCATGCGCGCCCGCGTCGGCATGCTGTTCCAGGCAGGCGCCCTGTTCGACAGCCTCACCGTCTGGGAAAATGTCGCCTTCCGCCTGATCAATGCCGATGGCGTGAAGCGTAGCGAGGCGAAGGAACGCGCGATCGAGACGCTGAAGAAAGTGCGCCTTGGCTCGGAAGTCGCCGGCCTCTATCCCGCCGAAATCTCCGGCGGCATGCAGAAGCGCGTGTCGCTTGCCCGCTCGATCATTTCCGAACCGGACCTGATCTTCTTCGACGAGCCGACCACCGGCCTCGACCCGATCACAGCGGACGCGATCAACGACCTGATCATCGAACAGGTGCGCGGCCTGGGCGCGGCCACCGTCACCATCACGCATGACATGAGCTCGGCCCGCAAGATTGCCGACGAAGTGGCCATGCTGTTCGAGGGCAGGATCATCTGGCGCGGCAAGGCCAGCGACGTCGATCATTCCGGCAACGACTATGTCGACCAGTTCGTTCACGGCCGGGCGGATGGCCCGATCCAGCCGGCGATCTAAGCCCGACGGCGAAATGCGAGGTTTGCCTCGGCGGAACGCCGGGTTACGCTCCCTGACGGCACCGCGGGGGGAACAAAGCCATGATGGATTTCATCAAATACATATCCGTGGCGTTCACGGCGCTGTCGCTCGGCTTCACCGGCTGGCTGCAATACGAGAAGTTCCGGCTCGACGGCGAGTGGCATATCGACACCTGCACGATCGAAGCCGACCTGAAGGACTATGAAGGCCTCCACCTCGCCTGGCGCGTGTTCCTGTCCGACGATCCCCTGTCGGCCCCGGTCGTCGGCGATGGCGAGAAGATCGAGGAAGCGTTCCAGCCGATCCCGTCTTCGGGCCGCTACCCTGTTCGCCTCGTCGGCACCAAGGAGATCAACTCGGTTACGCTGACGGGCCGGTTCGAAGGCGCCCGCCGTGCCTCCACCGGGCGGTTCGAGTTCCACCCGACCCTCTCCAAGCGCCTCTTCTCCGGCTACATCCCCTTCTACCAGCGCAATGCAGATGTGCTGGACGGCAGCTTCGCCTTCACTGCAGGCAACGCGCGCGGCCCCGCCCGCGCCGTACGCCTGACAGACGGGAAGATGCCCGAGGGTGTTGCAGCCTTCGCCTGCGACACTCCTGAACGCCCAGAAGCAGAAGAATTGCCAGCGGTGGACCTTTCGCAGACCCCCGACACACCCTAGCTTCGCCGTATGGCCAAAGTCTCAACATCCGCTTTCGTTTGCCAGTCCTGTGGCGAGGTTCATTCCAAGTGGACCGGCAAGTGCAATGGCTGCGGCGAATGGAATACGCTCGTAGAGGAAGCCGTTGCCGCCGTGCCAGGCGGCCTTGCGCCGGCCAAGGCCGGCACGAAACGCAGCAACAAGATCGAATTCGTCGCCCTCAACGACAGGGCCGACCCGCCAAAGCGGATCATCATGGGCGTCGAGGAACTTGATCGCGCCTTTGGTGGCGGCCTCGTGCCATCATCCGCCACGCTGATCGGCGGCGATCCCGGAATCGGCAAATCGACGCTGCTGCTGCAGGTCGCCGCGCGCCTCGCCCGCAACGGCCTGAAGACCGTCTACGTCTCCGGCGAGGAAGCCGCCGCCCAGATCCAGGAACGTGCGATCCGCCTGAAAGTCGCCGACAGCCCTGTCCAGCTCGCGACCGAGACTGACCTGCGCAAGATCCTGGCTGCCCTGAAGGCCGCCGAACCCGACTTCGTGGTCATCGATTCGATCCAGACCATGTGGTCCGACAGTCTCGAAGCCGCGCCCGGCTCCGTCGCGCAGGTTCGCGCCTGCGCACAGGAGCTGACCCGCTGGGCCAAGAAATCCGGCGCCGCGCTCGTTCTCGTCGGTCACGTCACCAAGGAAGGCAACATTGCCGGCCCGCGCGTTGTCGAACACATGGTCGACACCGTCTTCTACTTCGAAGGCGAACGCGGCCACCAGTTCCGCATCCTGCGCGCCACCAAGAATCGCTTTGGCCCGACCGACGAAATCGGCATTTTCGAAATGCACCAATACGGTCTTGCCCCAGCCAAGGAGCCTTCGGCCCTGTTCCTGTCGCCAGATGGGGAAGCCGCAGGCGGCTCAGCTGTCTTCGCCGCAATGGAAGGGTCGCGCCCCGTGCTGGCCGAAGTGCAGGCCCTGGTTGCCAAGAGCGCCTATGGCACGCCCCGGCGCAGCGTGATCGGCTGGGATGCGGGTCGCCTCGCCATGTTGCTGGCCGTGCTCGAAGCGCGCTGCGGCGTCGGCTTTGCAGGCATGGACGTCTACCTGACTGTTGCAGGCGGCTATCGCATTGGCGAACCGGCCGGCGATCTTGCCGCCGCTGCGGCATTGCTAACGTCGCTTTCTGATAACGCGGCACCGGAACGATCGGTTTTCTTTGGCGAAGTATCCCTGTCCGGCGCCGTCCGCCCCGTGGCGCGGATCGAGCAGCGCCTCAAGGAAGCGGCCCGCCTGGGTTTCGTACATGCTTACGTGCCGGAAGGCAGTCCAAGTTCAGTCGATGGCTTGACGATCACCCCGATTAAGAGGCTTATCCAGCTCGTTGAGTTGCTTGCCCCGGACGCCCTGAATGCTTGATTCTGTTACAGCTTTCGACGCCATCGCGGTGGCCGTTATCGTTATCTCCGCCATTATGGCTTTCGCACGCGGGTTCCTTCGGGAAGTGGCAACCATGGGGGCCTTCATCGGCGCAGTCACCGCCGCGTTCTTTGCCCGGAAGCTCTTCAGCAGCGATCTCGGCGCCATGCTGCCTGATAGCGTTTCGCAACTTGATCTTGTCATATTCACTTTGCCGACAGCAGACGCATTGCTGATCGTTTCCGCTTTCGTCGGCGCTTATGTCCTGATTGCCTGGCTGGGCCAGCTCCTGTCGAAAAATATCCAGGGCGCGGACGGTATCGGCATGTTCGACCATTTCGCCGGTCTGGCGTTCGGTGTCGCACGCGGCTTTGTTGCCCTCGTTTTCTTTGTCGTGCTTCTGCACCTGGCGCTTGATGAAAGCCGGGTTCCCGGATTCATCCAGAACGCGGCCTGCTATCCCGTGCTCAGCAATGTTGCCGATTATGTGAACGAGAATGCCACAAAAGTCGGGCAGGAAGTGCAAACTGCCCTTCCCTCGAAGGCAGAAACAAGCCAATAGGGCGTCACGAACCTGTCACGCACAAAGGAGGCCCCGGTCTCATATGGTCCTGTTCGATCATGACGATGACAAACCGCGCGAAGAATGCGGTGTTTTCGGAATTTACGGCAACAACGAAGCCAGCCTTTACACCGCGCTCGGGCTTCACGCCCTGCAGCATCGCGGTCAGGAAGCCTGCGGCATCACCACATTCGATGGCAAACGGTTCCCGTCAGAGCGACACATGGGACTTGTCGGCGACCATTTCGGCGGTGACCTTCGCACCCGCCTTCCCGGCTATGCCGCGATCGGCCACAATCGCTACTCGACCCAGGGCCGGCCGATGCTGCGCAACATTCAGCCGATCTTTGCCGACTTGTCCTTCGGCGGCTTTGCGGTCGCCCATAACGGCAACCTGACCAATTCCCGCGAGTTGCGCCACCAGCTGGTGCGCGATGGCGCGATCTTCCAGTCCACGATGGACACCGAAGTCATCCTTCACCTTGTTGCCCGCAGCCCCAAGCCGCGTTTCCTGGACCGTCTGGTCGACGCCTTGCAGCAGATTGAGGGCGGTTACGCGCTCGTCGGCCTGACCGGCAAGAAGCTGATCGGCGCACGCGACCCGATCGGCCTGCGTCCCCTCGTCATCGGCAAGCTGGGCGAAGCCTATGTCCTCGCGTCGGAGACCTGCGCCCTCGATATTATCGGCGCCGAATTCGTGCGCGAAGTCGAGAATGGCGAAATGGTCGTCATCACCGATGACGGTATTGAGTCGATCCGGGCCTTCCCGCCGCGCGCCTGCAGCCCGTGCGCATTCGAATATGTCTACTTCGCGCGTCCCGACAGTATCGTTCAGGGCCGTTCGATCTATGATGTACGTCGCCGCATGGGTCACCAACTGGCCGCCGAAACCCCCGCCGATGCCGACGTGATCGTGCCGGTTCCGGACAGCGGCGTGCCGGCTGCGCTCGGCTATTCGGAAGCCTCCGGCATCCCGTTCGGCATGGGCATCATTCGCAACCACTATGTCGGACGAACCTTCATCCAGCCGACCCAGGTCGGCCGGCAAGCCGCGATTTCGAAGAAGCACAGCCCGAACCGCGCAGTGCTCGAAGGCAAGCGCGTCATTCTGGTCGACGATTCGATCGTGCGCGGCAACACGTCGAAAAAGATCGTCCAGATGGTGCGCGAAGCGGGCGCGAAGGAAATTCACCTCCGCTCTGCCAGCCCGCCCATCGTGAACCCGGATTTCTACGGCATCGACATGGCGGCCAAATCCGAACTCTT
>NZ_JBBKXE010000128.1:0-13183 GCF_037969335.1 Hyphomonas sp.
CTTTGGCCCCGATCCCTGTGACGGTTCTGGCCGATCAGTTGAGCAAATGGGCGATCCTCAATGATCCGCGCTTTAATGCGTTGGAGTGTCTTGATTTTCCGCGCAGTTGTGGGTCGGTGGCCATGCCGGGTCCGATTGATCTCAGCATGTTGTGGAACCGGGGCATGAGCTACGGTTTCCTGCAATCCGAAGGGATCATGCGCTGGGTGCTTGCGGGCGTGATGCTGGTGATCGCGCTGGGATTCTTGGTCTGGCTGCTGCGCGCTGACGGACGCCTGCTCAAACTGTCGCTGGCACTGGTTGTTGGGGGCGCCTTCGGGAACCTGATCGACCGGGTGCGATTCGGCGCCGTGGTCGACTTTATCGACGCAAATGCCCTGTTTTTCCCATGGGTCTTCAATGTGGCCGATGCTGCGATTAGTGTTGGAGCGGTCTTGCTGTTTGTCGACCAGTTCTTACTGTCGGGTCGAAAGCAGGCTAAGGCCTGAATATGAGTATTAAAACCGATGCCAACCCGAGGCGAGGACGCCCTATCATGATGAAACCTGTTCTTTTGATCGCAGCTGGGGCTGCCTTGGCAGTAACGAGCGCCTGCAGTTCCGGCAGTGGCGGCGCGCGCACGCCTGACGAGTTTCGCGTCGTGACCAAGGCGCCGCTGATTATTCCGCCGGAATATGCGTTGCGCCCGCCACCAGCTGGCGGCTCGCTGCCGGCAGAAGTCGATCCGAACCGCACCGAAGTGGCAACCGCCTTTGGTACGACAGTCGGCAAGGATGCCAGCAAGTCTGAACGCGCCCTTGTGGCGTCAGCGGGCGCGAATGCCGTGAACCCGTTGGTCCGCTCTCAGGTTGACTATGAAGCGACCAAGACGATCCGGAAGTCGTCCGGAGTCGTCGATAAACTGCTCTTCTGGCGCAATGACAATCCGGAAGACGTGGAAGCCGCCCGGGCGGACAATGCCACAGGTGGCGGCGATGTCGTCATCGAGAAGGCCAGCGGATCGGCTCGCCTGAAACTGCCGGGAACCTGATTACGCCAAACAACCGACAGTAGAGACGAATAGAGGAAGCATGCCCATGAAACGGATTATCACCGGAGGGCTGCTTGCGGTCGCTCTATTGTGCCCGGGTGCGATGGCTGAGGAGGCCGCGTGGGCGCCAGAGACCTTCACGCTCGACAATGGCATGGAGGTTGTCGTGGTGCCCGATCACCGCGCACCGGTTGTCACGCACATGGTCTGGTACAAAGTCGGCGCTGTTGACGAGGCTGAGGGCAAGTCCGGCCTCGCCCACCTGTTCGAGCATGTGATGTTCAAGGAGACCGAGAATCTCGGGCCTGACGAATTCACCACGATCGTGCAACGCAATGGCGGGCAGCTGAACGCCTTCACGAGCTGGGATTACACCGCTTATTTCGAGCGTGTGGCGAAGCCGCAGCTGGGCAGGATGATGGAGCTCGAGGCCGAGCGGATGGTCAATCTCAAGATCAATGACGATCCCGAAGGTCCCTTCATTTCCGAGCGCGACGTCGTCAAGGAAGAACGCCGCCAGCGCATCGAGAACAATCCCGGCGCGATCCTGCAGGAACAGGTGCTGTCTGCACTCTGGAAGGGTCACCCCTACGAGATCACCGTGATTGGCGAGATGGATGAGGTCGCGGCCCTGACGCCGGAAGACGGCATGGCCTTCTACAAGAAATATTATTCGCCCGAGAATGCAATTCTCGTGGTGGCCGGGGATGTGAGCACCGATGAAGTCCGCACACTTGCCGAGGCAACATACGGAAAGATTGCCCCGACTGGAACAGTGGACGGGACGCGCAAGTGGGCGCCTGTGCCCTTGCTCACAGAGAACTCGCTGATCGTGCATGCCGATCCGAAGGTTCGCCAGCCCAGTTGGAGCCGATATTATTCAGGCCTGTCACAGTCACGCCAAAGGCGGGAATCCTACGCTCTGGATGTCGGTCTGTCCGTTCTGGGTGGTGGCATGACCAGCCGTCTCTACCAGGCGCTGGTTGAAGACGAGCAGGTCGCCATCGACGTGAATACTTATGCATGGACCACGCTGCACGATGAGGGCCCGGCGATCATCAGTGCGAGCCCTGTCGACGGCGTGTCGCTTGATGACCTCGACACGGCGGTGATGGCAAAGGTGCGCGAGGTTCTCGCCGAAGGATTCACCGACGCCGAGGTGGTGCGTGCGCGCAATTCATTGGCGGCCCAGGCGATCTATGGTCGCGACAGCCAGTCCGCGATGGCCAACACGTTCGGGTCGACGCTGGCCCTTGGTGGCACGGTGGACGATATCCTGAACTATCCCGACGAGATCCGGTCGATCACCACGGATGAGGCCCTTGCCGCCGTGCGCAAAGTGTTCGGCGAAGACCGGCACTATATCGAAGCGGAACTGGTGCCAGCCGAAGGAGGCATTTGAGATGACATACCTGAAGCTGATCCTCGGCGCAGCAACAGCGATCGCGCTGACCGCCTGCGTCTCCGAGCCCCTGCCGACGCCGGCGCCGGACGCCCTTGTCGAAACCGTCACCAAACCGGAGATGGTCGTCGATGTTCACAAGGGTGACTTCGCCGAAATCCAGCAATTCGTGACGCCGGGCGGCGTGTCCGTCTGGCTCGTGTCCGAACCGTCAATCCCGATCCTGTCGCTGGAAATGGCGTGGAGGGGCGGCGAGACATCCGATCCCGAGGGCCTTGAAGGCCTGTCGAACTCGGTCGTCTACAACATGAATGAAGGCGCAGGCGATCTCGACTCGCTGGCATTCCAGACGCGGATGGAAGAGTTGAACATGAGTTTCGGTTGCTCGACAGGCAATGACTGGACGAGCTGTTCCAGTTCCATGCTGACCGAGAATTCAACTGACGCCATGGAACTGATTGCGATGGCGTTTGCCGCACCGCGGTTTGATGACGGCCCGTTCGAGCGATTCCAGCGCGAGAACCTGATCGGCATCAAACAACGTGAAACGAGCCCGAACTGGCTCGCCCGCACAGCCATGGCCAATGCGCGCTATCCTGACCATCCGTATGCCCGTCAGACGAGCGTGGAGAGCATTTCCGCGCTCACCCCGGCGCTTGCGCGCGAGCAGATGCGAAAGCTGATGGTCAAGGACCGGCTGCTGGTAACGGCCGTCGGGGCCGTGACGCCGGAGGAGCTTGCTCAGATGATCGACAAGGCTGTTGCGGGCCTGCCGGACACGAGTGAGATTGAGGCCGTGGCGGACATTACGCTGCCCGCGGCACCAGCCGAACCGATCCTGGTCGACCTGCCGCAACCGCAAAGCCTGATCTCGTTCTCAGCGCCGGGCCTCAAGCGCGACGATCCGGACTTCTTCACCGCTTATGTCCTTAACTACACGGTCGGTGGCGGCGGATTCGAAAGTCGCCTGATGAAGACGCTACGTGTCGAAAAGGGCCTGACCTATGGCATCTATACCAGCCTGTCGAATTCGGATTATCTCGACACATGGAGTGGCGGCGGCCAGACCAAGAACGAAAGCGCCGGCGAATTCCTGACCGGGATACATGATGAGCTGAACCAATTCGTCGCCGATGGCGTGACCCCGGAAGAACTCGACGACGCCAAGGCTTATCTCACCGGTTCCTATGCGCTGGGCTTTGATTCCAATGCCAAGATTGCCGACCAGATGATGGGCGTACGCCAGGAAGAACTCGGCATCGACTATTTCGACACGCGCAATGAGAAGATCAAAGCGGTGACATTGGACGATGTGAACCGGGTGGCGAAAGCCTACCTGTCGCCTGACAATTTCACATTCGTCATCGTTGGCGAGCCCGAAGGGATCGAATAGTCAGTCCTGGGTCTTGCGCGGTGTCGCAAGGCCCGGCGCTGCGATCCCGCGGACATAGTCCCGGCAGAATTCGTAGAGTCCGGCCGGGCGTCCGCCCGTACCGGTCTCGAGCCGCCCTGTGCCTTTGACAAGTCCCGTTTTTTCCAGCGCACGCCGGAAGTTCTGCGTGTGCAGGGAGAGGCCGAGTATACCCTCAACGGTGCGCTGCAGGGCCGAGAGTGTGAAGCGCTCGGGCAGCAGTTCGAACACGACAGGCCGGTATTTTATCTTGCCACGCAGGCGCGACAGGGCGGTGGCGAGGATGCGGCGGTGGTCGGAGGCCATGGCGGCGCCGAAAGCGACAGCAGGCTGGGGCAGGCCAGCATCGCGCGCGCATTCGGCGACAAGCCCGGCTTCATACAGCAGCTCGTAGCGCTCCAGCACGCGTTCCTCGACCCAGCGGGCACTATCGAGACCGAAGGCGATACGGGCGCGGTCGAGGCGCTGCGTGTTGCCGGCGGCCCATGTGAAAAGGTGGGGAGCGAGCTCAGCGTCGATCATTGCCGGGCGCCCGTGTCGATGATCTTCCCACGGGAAGTAACGGTACCAGCCCTGCCAGCGGGCCGCGAACCGGGAATCGGTGGGGGCGGCTTCGGGCATGAGGGCCAGATAGCCGACAGAGATGACGCGGGCGGTGGTCGGGGTGTCGGTAAGGGTGGCCTCGGGGGTATCGCGGTCCTTGTCGCCGAACGTGTAGAGCTGCTCGACATATCCAAGTTCAAACCCGGTTTGCTCCCGCACCCAGCCGCGCAGCGACAGGTCAAAGGTGCGGTGGCGTTCCGGGTCGAATGGACCGAAAGGCAGGGCGTCTTCGCCGGTGTCGCGCTGGCTGACCAGGACGAGCGGCGCATCATCCTCGATGGCAACCATAACGGCAGACAGGCCAATCAGGACAGAATAGGTCATCGCCGTTTGCTCATTTCGAAATCATTGTGCAATTGTCCGTAGCGCGCAAGGAAAGCCGCCTGCGCTGCAGGCACTGAGAGCGGCTTCAGCGTGAGGTGAACGCCTTCCGGCGGCTTGCCGAACAGCTTGTTCGATTCTTCCTCGGAGAAACCGGCGAGTTGGACTGCTTCGAACCAGGCCGAGATATGATCGGCTTTCTTGATCAGTTTTTTCAGTCTGATCGGTGTGACGGTCGCCAGCTCGAACCGGATATGAATTGCTTCCTGCAGGCGCGCTTCGATCGACTTGTAGCTTTCGCCCAGCAGCGTCTTGAACGGCGAGATCATGTCGCCGATGACGTATTCCGGGCTGTCATGGAGCAGCGCCGTCAGGCGATCGCGCGGATTCAGGCCTGGTTCCAATTTGCAGCAGAGGTCTTCGACAATCACCGAGTGTTCGGCCACTGAGAAGGCGTGACCGCCCTTGGTCTGGCCATTCCAGCGGGCCACACGGGCGAGGCCGTGGGCAATGTCCTCGATCTCGACATCCACGGGAGAGGGGTGCGCAAGGTCGAGCCGGCGTCCCGACAGCATGCGCTGCCAGACGCGAGGAGGTTTAACAGAACGCTTCGGTTGGGTGCTCATCCGGGCCATCTTTAAGCTATTGGTAGCAAGGGTAAAGAAACCGAGGCGATCCAGTTACGAAGTGACCCCATTTCCGCCTCGATTGGCAAATGCCATGTTAAGTCCTTTGCGGCATAACCATTGCATATCACACGCCAATGGCCGCCGACGATTTGCGGCCGAGCAAGGAACAGACATGATCGATTCAATGACACAGTTCATTTCCGGCCAGACGCTGCCATTCTGCGTGTTGCTCGGCGGCTGTATCATCGTCGTTGTCGAAGCCGTTCGCGCCAGCCGGATTGCCCTTTGGGGCGACATGTTCGCCGAAGACCTCGAAGAATAGTATCGTGTCTCAGGCGGTTTTCTCTACGAACACCGTTCCAGCTGAATAACCTGCACCGAACGAACAGATCAGGCCCTTGTCGCCGGGCTTGAAGTCGTCCGAATGCTTGTGGAAGGCGATGATCGATCCTGCCGAGGATGTATTGGCATACGTGTCGAGAACGGTCGGGCTTTCGTCATCGCTCGCTTCGTGTCCCAAGACCTTCGACGAGATCATGCGGTTCATGTTGGCATTTGCCTGATGCAGCCACATGCGGCGCAAGTCTGTGCCTTCGAGGCCAAGCTCGCCCAGATGTTCGCCGATCATGTTGGCAACCATCGGGACGACTTCGCGGAAAACCTTGCGGCCTTCCTGCACGAACAGCTTGTCCGGTGCGCCGATGCCTTCCGGTGCCGCACGATTGAGGAAGCCGAAATTGTTGCGGATATTATTGGAGAACTGGGTCTTGAGCTTGGTGCCGAGGATTTTCCAGTGTCCGGCAGGCGCGATGCTTTCTTCCTCGACGAGGACTGCGGTCGCGACATCTCCGAAGATGAAGTGGCTGTCGCGGTCAGTGAAGTTCAGGTGACCGGAACAGATTTCCGGATTGACCATGAGGACCGATTTGGCGCTGCCGCTGCGGATGAAATCTGCGGCTGTCTGGATGCCGAACGTCGCCGACGAACACGCCACGTTCATGTCGAAGGCGAAGCCGCCGCATCCGAGCGCGGCCTGAACTTCGACGGCCATCGCCGGATAGGCGCGCTGCATGTTGGAGGCCGCGCAAATCACGGCATCGACGTCTTCCGGCTTACGGCCAGCGCGCTCAAGTGCCTGGCGCGCGGCGTGTACAGCCATCTCGGCCATGACGGAAATCTGATCGTTCGGGCGCTCATCGATGCGGGGTGCCATCGTTTCAGGATCGATGATGCCCTCCTTGTCGATCACGAAGCGTGACTTGATGCCGGACGCCTTCTCAATGAACTCGACGGAGGAATGGGTTTTCGGGTCAACGGTGCCGGCGCCGATCTCGGCTGCATAGGCGAGATTCCAGTTGTCGGCCCATGCGTTGTAACTTTCGACAAGTTCTTCGTTGGAAATCGAGTTCTGTGGCGTCCAGAGACCGGTCGCCGATATGACTGCAGTTTTCATCTTGCCCTCAGGATGAGCGCGGTGGAGTCCGCACTTCTTACGATAGCCTATTCAATGAGGTAGCTGTAAACCGCGTTGCGCATCGGGTCGAGAGACGAGATGCAAGTGTTTACTTGGGCCACGTCAGGCCGGAATCGGTCGTTTGCTGTGCTTTGTCTGCGGGCACGCCGTGTGCCTCGATCCTGGCCTGACGATCTTCGGCGTCTTCCTGCCTTGCCTTGACGCTTTCAGCGTTGGCCCGGTCAGCGGCTTCCAAAAGCGCGACCTGGGTTTTTATGCAGGAAGCACGGGCTTCAGGGCCGGGCGAACTGGCGCATCGGTTCCAGGCGACCTGTTTGCGATATTCGGGACCTGACGTGGCCGTGCAGGCCGCGAGGAGCGGCAGGCTGGCGAGGACAGTGATCGCGAGACGTTTCATCTTCAGCACTCCTGTACAGCTTGGTGACGCGGGCAAGTTACATCATGGTCATTCACCATGCCAACTGCCTGCGCCCATGCGTAGACAATCGTCGGACCGACAAATTTGAAGCCGCGCTTTTTCAGGTCTTTCGACATGGCCGTGGACCAGTCTGTGAATGTCGGGGCCTGGCGAAAGTGTTTCCATGTGTTCACGATCGGCTTGCCGCCGACCCAGTCCCAGCAATAGGCGGAGAAGTCTTCGCCCGCGTCGGCCATGTCGAGGAAAGCACGGGCATTGCCGATGGTAGCCTCGATCTTCTTCGGGCTGCGAATGATGCCGGGGTTTTGCAGGGCTTTCTCGATGCGCGGCTGTGTCCAGCGGACGAGGCGCTCAGGCTCGAAATCGTCGAATTCCTCTCGGATCGAGTCGCGCTTGCGCAGGATTGTGATCCACGACAGTCCGGCCTGCATGCCGTCGAGCTGCAGTTTCTCCCAGAGAGCGCGGGAGTCGCGTTCGGGCACGCCCCATTCCGTGTCGTGATAGTCGCGGTAAATCGCGTCATTCATGGGGGCCCAGGCGCAATAGGGCGCGTCAGTCATTGGCGGCCGTCAGGGCAATCAGTTCGAGATCGAGCCAGGACGGGCGGTCAATCGTGACGGGCTGACCGCCGCAGGTGAAGGCGTGACCAGCAGATTCAGCGGACACCATCCGGTCGGTACGGATCAGGGCGAGGCCTGATGTGCCTGACACGCTGGTGACTGTGCCAATGGAGCCGCCCGCGAGCACTTCGCCCCCTCGTTTCAGACCGGCCCCATGGACGGGCAGCGTGCGCTTGCGGATCTTGCCCTTGCGTTTCATGCGGCTGGCGACTTCCTGGCCGACGAAGCAGCCTTTCTTGTAATCGATCCCGCCCATGACATCCATGTTCACATCGGTGGGGAAGACTGTCGAAGAGCGGTAGTCGGCGCCCCATTCCGGCACGCCTGCCGCGATACGTTTGGCGTGCCATTCGTCATCCGGCATATCGAGGCCGATTTCGGCTATCGGCGAGATCGCGCGGTGGGGCAGTTGCGTCGATCGCACATCGACCCAGCTTCCTTCGGTAACCACGTCGTCCGTGAGTTGTTCGATCACGACGTCGGAGCGCAGCCGGAACAGTTTGAGCCGGCGTTCGAGATCGTCTGCGGCGTCGCTGTGAACGTCGAGATAGATGTTGTCGAGCGACAGCATGGCGAGATAGTCGGCAATGATCTTGCCCTGCGGCGTGAGCAGGGCGCCGTAGCGCATCTCGCCGGTGTTCCAGTTCTCGACTGAATGCGTCACCGTGCGGTCGAGCAGGGCCAGCATGTCCGGACCGGACAGGCGAATGATTGAGCGATTGGGCAGGGTGCGTTTGGACATGCGCCTAACCTAGTGCTCGCCACCCTGTTTGTCAGTGCCTTTCCATGCCGCATAGATTCCGGTGGCGAGCCCGCTTTTCAGGAGCGCACCGATCAGGAAGGGCACAACGCCTGCTGCGAAGGCGGTTTCAGCGCCGACAAAGCCCGACAGCCAGGCCCAGCCAAGCGTCAATACCAGGGCGTGAAGGCCGAGAAAGCCGGCAAGGCGCAGGCCGTGGGCGGCGAACCGGTCACCCTTGGGCAGGTGGCCGGCGAGGAAAGCCGCCAGCGGGAAAGCGGCAAGATAGCCGGCTGTTGGACCGGCAAAGGCGACAAGTCCGGACTTGCCGTCAGCCAGTACAGGTGCGCCAGTCATCGACAAGGCCAGCCATGACAGGACGATGGCGCCGCCCATGCGCGGGCCCAACAGGGCGCCCATCAGCAGGACAACCACTGTCTGCAGCGTTATCGGCACCGGGTACATCGGGACGGAGATATAGGACGATGCCGTCAGCGCAGCCACTCCGAGCAGGCCGATGACGATTGGACGCAAGGCAGAAGGGGCGGTGGTCCGGGCGCTGGCGAGTTTCATGGCGATTCCTGTCTCTGTTCAGCGCGGTGTGTGCGGTGCAGCACGGGTGAGGTCAAGCGCTGCGGCAGCGTCACGGGATGACATGCCGGGCAAGCGGTAGCATATAGGGAGCATGACCAAGACATTTGACCTGATCCTGCGTGGCGGCACCGTTGTCACTCCCGGCGGCGAGGCCCGCGTTGATATTGGCGTGAGGGGCGAGCGAATTGTGGAAATCGGCGACCTGTCAGCCGCCAGCGCGGACGAGATTTATGAGGCGGGCGGGCTGCATATCCTGCCCGGCGTAATCGACAGCCAGGTCCATTTCCGCGAGCCGGGCCTCGAATGGAAGGAAGACCTTGAGAGCGGCGCACGGTCGGCGGCGCTTGGCGGCGTGGTGGCGGTGTTCGAGATGCCGAACACGAACCCTTCGACGACGAGCCCCGAGATGCTGGCTGACAAGCTGAAGCGGGCCAAGGGCCGGATGGATATCGACCATGCCTTCTATGCCGGAGCGACGCACGACAATGTCGGCCTGCTGGCCGAAATGGAGCGGACGCAGGGCTGTTGCGGCGTGAAAGTATTCATGGGCGCTTCGACTGGCGACCTGCTGGTGCATGATGACGAGGGCGTCGAAGCTGTGCTGCGGGCGATCAAGCGGCGCGCGGCGTTCCATTCCGAGGATGAATACCGCCTCGCCGAACGGCGCGAACTAGCGGTGACCGGCGACTGGACGAGCCACCCTGTGGTGCGCGATGTCGAGACGGCGGTGATGTCGACGCGGCGGTTGCTGAACTTGGCCCGCAAGGTCGGCAAACGCATCCATGTTTTGCACATCACGACGGCGGAAGAGCTGGAGATGTTGCGCGATGCCAAGGATGTGGCGAGCGTCGAATGCCTGCCGCAACACCTGACACTGGTGGCGCCGGAAGCCTACCAGCGGCTCAAGGGCTATGCCCAGATGAACCCGCCGATCCGCGAGCAGCGCCATGTCGATGCGCTCTGGCGCGCGCTGAACGCCGGGATCGTGGATGTGATGGGCTCGGACCACGCGCCGCACTCGATCGAGGAGAAGGCGCAGCCTTATCCTGCAAGCCCAAGCGGCATGCCGGGCGTGCAGACCATGGTGCCGGTCATGCTGACACATGTGAATAACGGGAAACTGTCGCTGCAGCGTTTCGTCGAACTGACCAGCGCCGGGCCGCAGCGTGTGTTTGGCCTCGCCGACAAGGGCCGCATCGCCGAGGGCTATCATGCCGACTTCACGGTGGTGGACCTGAAACGCAAGGAAACGATTACGGCGGAATGGTCGAAGTCGAAATGCGGCTGGACCCCGTTTGACGGCTTCGAGGCGACTGGCTGGCCGGTGGCGACCATCGTGCGCGGCGGTTTCGTGATGCGCGACGGCGAGATTGTCGCCAAAGGCGGCGGCAAGCCGGTGCGCTTCAACGAGACGCTGGAGCCTGCTGCTTGAGTGTGTCGACCGGCTTGATCGAGGCCCTCAGGGCCCGATATGCTGAGCGGCAACGACACTATCATACATGGGCGCATATCGCGGCGCTGCTTGCCCATTTCCGCCGGTGGGAATCGCATTTCCATCGCCCCGAGCCGGTGCTCTGGGCGCTCTACTGGCATGATGCTATCTACGATCCCACCGCATCCGACAATGAGGAACAGAGCGCGCAGCTTCTGGAGCGGGATGCCGTCGGCCATCTGCCGCCGGAAGACATCGCGTTTGCCGCCATGATCATCCGGGCGACGGCGCGACACCTCGTGCCGGAGGGATTGAGCGCAGGCGGCACAGCCGACGTGTCACTCTTTCTCGACATAGATCTGTCCATACTCGCCGCGCCGGCACCGGTCTTCGATCAATATGAGCGGGATGTGCGTGCGGAATATGCGTTCGTTTCCGATGACGCGTTCCGGACGGGGCGCTTGGCGATCCTGAAAGCCTTCATGGACCGTGAGCAGCTTTATTTTACGCCGCAGTGCCGAGCAGATTGGGAACCGCTGGCGCGGGCGAATCTCGCCCGGTCCATCGCCGCTATCGAGACCGTGGCTTAAGCGCCTGCTAGAGCCGCAAGACAGTCAGCCTTTCGCGGGACGACAGGCCAGGCCGGGCGCCGCATGACGTTCGCCGGTGTCGCGGCGCACCAGTGTGCAAACGCCGTCATCCAGGACGATGTCGAACACCACCGGCATGGCTACGCTATGCGTCTCGAATTCTCCCGGCGGCGGCGGCAGGACAGAGACATGAGTGGCTGTGGCGAGGTCTGCTTCTGCGATCTGAATGTTGGCACGCCCCATGGCCTCAGCTAGCGCGGTCTTCAGACTGGCGATACTGGCAGCATCGTCCGTGGTGAGCGTCGCGGGTGTCATGTCGGCATGTGTCTGGCAGGCTGGCAGGGCGAACAGGGACAGGCTGGCAATCATATAGACAAGGGGCGTGCGTCTGGTCATCGGCCGGTACTCCATTTCGTGCGCGGCATGCTCATGTCGCGATTGGTTTCCGAGAGCGATTGCCCGGGCAATTCGAGCGGCGGCCCGCCTGCGGTGGTTGCGGTGTTCGCGATGTTCATACTCGCATTCAGGGGCGACTGGCTTGTTGGCGGCGGGGCCGGGCAGCTGCCATCGAGGCGATGCTGCAGGGCTGCAGCCAACAGGGCTTCGTTCGTGTCGCCGAGTTCCCGGGTGAAATCGTCCGCAACCTGACAGCCTGGCGTATTTACCGCAAAGGCACTGGATGAATTCTGCGGCGTGAAGCCATCCGTATAGTCGCCGAACCCCTTATGGTTCACGCCCTGGAACTGGATGCTGTAATAGGTTTCGCCGCAATTCGATGCCGGATAGAATCCGAACGGCTTGCCGCATGTCGTGTCGCCGATGAGAACCGTTTCCAAGTCGACGCCGCGCAGGCCGTTGACCAGGGCTTCACTGGCACTGCACGTGCCGCCCGTCGTCAGGATATAGACGCGGGGCAGGGCAAGTTGCGGCAGCGGTTGACCATCGGTGAGTGAGAAGCCGAGCCCGGTTGAATAGAACGGAACCGGGTCATTGAACGTGCCGGTGACCGGGTTGCGACTGCCGGCGGCGGCATTGAATTGCAGTTGTTCGAATGTCTTGCCTTGCGTGCGCGCCTGCCCGGCAACCATGTAACCGAGCTGGGACGAGACGGCGAGCAGGCCACCGCCATTGTAGCGCAGGTCCAGGATCAGGTCATTGATGCCGGACGCCTTCAATGACGTGATTGTGTCGGCGATGTCCTTTTCCGATGCGAAGGGGCTGAACGTGTTGAACAGGACGTAGCCGACCTTGCCGGACGGAGTGTCGATGGTCGAGAATCGGTTGACGGGCTTGGGGGAGATGTTGGCCGCGACCAGCGAGATGGAGCGGTCGGTTGAGCTGCCCGGATCACGCACGACGAAATCATGCTGTTCGCCGACGGTCTGCGGAGACAGCGCCCGGTTCAACTGGTCGACTTCCGCTTGCGTGGAGGCGCCATTGACGACGTCGATGCCGTCTATCCGCAGGATACGGCTGCCTCGCACCAGCTTGGACTGCCCAAGAGAAGTTTCGGCTGCAGGCGAGCCTGGCTCTGTATAACGGACGCGAATGTCGCGTGGCGGCGTGGACGAAAACACGGCGAACGTGGCACCGTATCCGGGCAGTGCCGTGGAGTTTCGTTGCTCGAGATAGTCTTCGGTAGGCTGATTGAAGTGGAAATCGTCCTTGTTTTCGCCAGACTCTGTCGTGGCGAAGGTCTTCTGTGTGTCGAAATAGGCAATGCGGTCGGTGAAAGTGTTCGGGTTCTGGTCCGTGACTTCATCTGGCCAAAGGTAGGTTTCGTGCGTCCATGACCGCAGCCAGAACATTTCCTGCGCCAGGGATCCGGCCTGGTCGGGGAAAGGGTTGCCTTCAATGTCCACGCCCGTGCGGACCACCTCGCATTTGTCCGAGAAGGTGCTTGCCGAAGAATAAACACCC
>NZ_JBBKXE010000129.1:0-4158 GCF_037969335.1 Hyphomonas sp.
GCGCGCAAACCCGGCGCGCGCCGCACATCGGCTCTTGCAAACCACCTGTCATTATATCAAACACGGCGCGCCGGGGGAGTGGCAGAGTGGTTGAATGCGACGGTCTTGAAAACCGTTGAGCCTTCGCGGGCTCCGGGGGTTCGAATCCCTCCTCCTCCGCCAGATACTCCCGATAGAACATTGTAATATGAATGCATAATTGGTCCGGTCTCTGGTCCAACCCGCCAAACGCCACAAAGGGCACGCCTCTCACCTCTGGTCTTCACGAAGTCCTCATCCAGGCGTCACTGTGATTGCGGGCTTCTTCGCATCGATTCAGAACGCCGCTTCCTGATCTTGTGCGCAAAGAAGGTGCCGAAGCGAGAGCGGAAGCCGGCCATACATCAGCACACCGAACTGGATGATTTCGGTCGAGGTTTTGAAGCAGCGAAAAGGATTTTTGACCATTTGCAGAAGCTAGCCACGCTAATCTACAGCCTCAAACCCGGTTCCCCTGACAATGCCCTTGTGTCGCCAGTACGTGCGGGCGGGCATCCGAACCGGCCGGGCTTGAAATCCTGCCTCAGCCGGCTCGGTCTTAGTCCGGCTTGCCTGCGTTCACTGTTTCGGAAATCAAATGGAATTCCATCAGCAGGTCACCAATTTCCGTCGCATTGAGCTTCTTCAGCAGCAGATTGCGCAGAAGCGCCGGCCCGGGGATGCCGATTTCCTTTCGGTCGCGCACCTGACTGGTAGCGGCGAGCAGGGAACGGACATCATAGGTCGAGTTGAACACTTCGGGCACACCCCGCTCGACGTTCAGGAGGGTGTAGACAGCTTCCATTGGCGTGCGTACGGAATATTCGGTGGTGAAGACGCAGTCGCGTTCCTTCGATTCTGCAAACTGGCCGATGAATGCGAAGTTGACGGACCCTTCCGGCACCACGTCCGGGCGGTCGCCTGCCTTGCGTGGCATGAAGAAGGCCGTGATATATGGCATCATCACCGGAACGGTCCTGGCGCCGGTCGCAGCCATTTCGGGAATTGCATCAACCGGAACGCCCATGTGGTAGAGCCATTCCTGGGTGATTTCCTCGCCGGTACATTCCTGCATTGGTTTCTTGACGAAATCGCCGGGTTTGTCGACGAACAGCGAATAGAACCAGAGGACCAGCTGGTCGCTCGGCTGCTGCTTGAAATGCGGCTGGCGATTGATCGTCCAGCTACACAACCAGCTGGAATCCTTGACGGTGACGATCCCCCCGCTGACGACATGGCCACTGAAGGGATCACGTTTGACGATCTTCTCGATATATTCAGGGATGCGCGCGTCGAGCGTCGTAATGGTGGCTGATTCCCACTTGGTTTCCGGGATATGCGCGCTGAACACGTCCGGGTGTCCAAAGGCCGGGTCCTTGGCCGCGATGCGCCGCCACAGGTCCCAGGCCGGCGCTGGCCCCTCATTGAGCCTGGCCGGCGTGTGGTGATCGCCAGTGTTGGAATTTTCGGTGAGCGAGCCAATCGTGATGAAGACCAGGTCGTCTTCCCCAAGACTGACCCCTCCGGCAACACTGTTTTCCAGCCAGTGGATGCGGGTCGCCTGTTTGCGACCTGGCTTGTTGTAGAAATCGACATCGGTGACCTCCACGCCATAGCGGAAGGTCACGCCGTGCTCGGTCAACCATTTGACCAGCGGCAGGACGAGCGATTCATACTGGTTGTAGCGAGTGAACTTCAGCGTCGAGAAGTCCGTCAGTCCCTGGATCTGGTGAATGAAGCGATGCAGGTACAGCTTCATTTCGAGCGCGGAATGCCACTCTTCGAATGCGAACATGGTGCGCCAGTAGAGCCAGAAATTGCTGGCGAAGAAATCCTTGCCCATCACTTCATTGATGCGCTTGGTCTCCATCTCCTCGCGCGTGGCGAAAAAGAGCCGCAGCAGATCCTTCTGGGCTTTTTCGTTCAGTGTTAGTAGGGCCTTGTCGGGGACGTCTTGTCCCTGCATCCGGGTGCTTCGCTGTAACGAGAAATTCGGGTCGTCCTGATTGAGCCAGAAGAATTCGTCGAGCACGCTGGCCCCTTCGATCTCGAGCGAAGGGATGGACCGGTAGAGGTCCCACAGGCATTCGAAATGGCTTTCCATCTCGCGCCCCCCCCGGATCACGAAGCCTTTTTCCGGTTCCTCGATGCCGTCCATGGCCCCGCCGGGCAACTGCATCTCCTCGAGGATGGTGATCTTGCTGCCTGCCATGTGACCGTCACGGATCAGGAAGGCCGCGCCTGCCAGCGAGGCAAGACCCGATCCGACGAACCAGGCTGTCTTGTTCTCGACGCCTTCGGGCTTGCGGGGGCGGACGAAGGCTTCGAAATTGCCGCTCGTGTAACGCATCTTGTGTGTCCTTCTACTGACCTGATCGTTGCGGGGATTCTTCGTCCGAACAGTCTTTATGTGGTGGACAGGATGGTGATGCGGGGCACCATGATCTGAATCAATTGTTTGTGACGATTAACGATTGCACGGCCCCGGTCAGTGATTGGAGAGGACACTTGTTGCACAAACATCACCAGGCCGATGACAAGGATATTTTTACGTCACGACGACATGCGGACTGCCATGCCTTTTTATTGCTTTCCTTAGGAATTTCAGCGCTGCACCTTTATCCATCTTCTTTGTGACAAAGGATTCCAGCACCTCACCCTCACGATCCACAGCGCGCCGGAGATCGTGTCGCTCCCCCCGGACTTTGATGAAGACCTCATCCAGGCGCTGCTGCCCTGGTGGACTTCGCCGCATCGGTTCCGACCTGCGTTTCCGGATCGTGTGAGCGAAGTCGGCACTGAAGCGATCGCCCCAGAGACGGACACGCTCATGGCAGACATCAATGCCGCGCTTATGGAGTATGTCGTCGTCATCGCGAAGCGAGAGCGGAGAGCCAATGTCGATTGGCGGACCAGCCCCATCCGTCATCACGCATCCATCAGCACTCTGTGAACACGAGCACGCGGTCGTGAATATCGGGTGAGCGAATACTCCGCTACTCGTCTCCCTGCACCGGAAAGTAAAGCCGGGCGAAATTTCAACCTGGAGAATAGTCATATGTCGCACACGACGTTCATCGCAAAATCCCTGATCGCTGGCCTTGCACTGGCCGCCGCCGCCGGCGCCGCTAACGCGAAGCCAAACGCCCAACTTACTCTGGCCGACAATGCGCCTGCAGACGTCCAGTCCGCCTTCACCGCATGGCAGGCTGGCGAGCGCATCGAAGGCCGCAAGGACAAATGCTACGGCATCGCCCTTGCGGGCGAGAACGATTGCAAAGCCGGTAAGGGCACAAGCTGCGAAGGCACATCCACGGTCGACTTCCAGGGAAATTCCTGGACGTTTGCGCCGAAAGGATCTTGCGATTTCATCGTCTCGCCCGACGGCCCTGCCTCATTGAACGAGCTTGATCGCAACACTCCGGCCTGATCGCAGCCCGGCAACAGAGTTCCTCGGATCACAGTCATGCAACTTCCACCGTCCCTCCCCTCACCCGCGGGTCTCGGGCTCAAACCGGAACACTTTGCTCCGGCGCTCGAGACCGGAGTTGAAGGATTGTGGTTCGAGGTTCACCCTGAAAACTATATGGTCCAAGGTGGCCCACGCCTGGCGTGGCTGGCTGCCATCCGTGAAAAGCGCCAGCTCAGCTTTCACGGTGTCGGCGCGTCTCTTGGCGGGCTGGACCCTTTCGACTCCCAACACATTGAGGCACTCCGTGCACTGATCTCACGCTTCGATCCGTTTCAGGTGTCTGAGCACGCAACGTTCTCCGCGCACAAGATGCGCTACCATGCAGATCTCCTGCCCCTTCCCCGGACACAGGAAGCGCTGGTACATCTAGCAAACCGGGTAGACGAGTTCCAATCCCTGATCGGACGGCGAATTCTGATCGAGAACCCCACCAACTACCTGCCCTTCGCCTGCGAGCTCGACGAACCTGAATTTCTTGTGGATGTCGCCCGTCGATCCGGATGCGGTCTCCTTATGGACATCAATAATATCTGGGTGAGCGCCAACAATGTTGGTGTGGACCCATACGCCTATGTCCGCGCAATACCTGGTGAACTTGTCGGCGAGATTCACGTCGCCGGACACACCGAAGACCCTGCGCTTGGCGCCAAATTTCTCATCGACAGTCA
>NZ_JBBKXE010000130.1:0-13550 GCF_037969335.1 Hyphomonas sp.
CGTCTGGCGCGAGTCTTCGAGGAGTTCGGTTTCGATGGGCGTGTGCGAGACGATCTTCAGGAGCTGCTTGTGCGACCAGACATCGTTCTCGTGCGGGGCGACGTTGAGGTCGCCGACAAGGATGCGCGCGGCCTTGGGCAGCGACTTGTAGCCCTTGCCCAGCTTTGCGAGGAAATCGAGTTTGTGGGCGAACTTGTCATTGGCGACGGGGTCCGGCACGTCGCCGCCGGCAGGCAGGTAGATATTGTGGATTTCGAGCCCGTTCACGCGTGCAGCAATCGCGCGGGCATGGCCGTGGCGGCAGAGGTCCGGCACGTCGACGCGTTCCAGCGGGAAACGCGAAGCGATGGCGACGCCGTGATGGCCGCCTTTCTGTCCGTTCAGGACGAGGTGCGGCAGGCCCATTTCACGGAACTGCTTTTCCGGGAATTCGCCGTCCTGGCATTTGGTTTCCTGCAGGCAGATGACGTCCGGCGCCTCGGCGGTGACGAATTCCGCGACATTCGGCGCGCGCAGGCGGACCGAGTTGATGTTCCAGCTGACGATCTTGAGAGGTTTGGCCATGGCTTCTGCCTAGCATTGATCCCTGAAACGTCAACGCGCCCGAACGCGGGGGAGTTCGGGCGCGCCTGACGCGAGATTTTACGTCTCGCCGGCAAGGGAGTTCCGGCGGCGATGGAGCGGGTGTTCACAGCGGGGGGTCAAGTGCTGCGCGGGGTATTCCGCTTCATCGACAGTTGCAAAGATGTCACGCCACTCAGAATTATCAAGTGAATTTTGTGTTACATGCTTGCCTTTTTCGATTCTGGAAAGTTCTGCGGCACGCGTTGTGGTGTGGTTACACCGCAGCGGACCGCAGGGGCCTTATTCGTCGTCGAAGTCCTTCAGGATGAAGAGGCGCGGATTGAGCTTCTTGCCGTACTCGACGCCGATCAGCTGGACGGAGGTGATGTTGCCGCCGCTGTCTTCCGTGCGCCAGCCAAGGAGCTCCCGTGTCGTGTCCGACAGGATCAGCGTGAGCGTGCCGTCCATCTCGCCGGAGCGGTCCTGGAGTGTGACGCCGATACGGCCATTGGCGCGGACAACGTCGAGCACGCGGGCCTCGTTTTCAAAGTCGAGACTGTCGTCGAGCAGGAGCGAGAGCGGAGTCGAGCTAAGCGGCACGCGGTCGGTTGTTTCCAGCTCGCTGTCCTGCATCGCGACGGTGGCGCCATTGCTGACGATCAGGAGCGGTGTCGGGTCGTCATAGTCGAAACGGACCTTGCCGGGACGCGACAGGGCGAAACTGCCGGTCGAAACGGAATAGTCGGGCGCAAGCTGTTCGAACCTGCCGCTTGCGGTTTTCACGTCGGACATCGCCCTGGAGACATCCTTGAGGATCGCGCTGCGTTCGGCATCCGTCATCGCGGCAGGCGCGGTGATGGCGGGCACGGACGGGACGGCGTCCTGAAGCGTCACGGCGAGCGGGGCCGTGGCGAGGGCGGTGATGGCCCCGAGGGTCGTCAGCAAGTTCATCATAGCGTGGGTCTCCTTTGACCATGAGCTTCAATCTAATGGCCTGAACCTCACCTAAACAGGGCCAGATCAAGGTATTTCGGCCGCTTTTCGTTGGCTTGCGTTCAGTTTTGCGCGCCCGTGGACCTTAACCGGCGGCAGGATGAACACGGAACCGGGCGGGATGTTCCGGCCTGAGGCACCGCGCCCGCTTGCGTATTGCGGCCTGCGCGCCCATCTTTGCCCCCGTATATAAAGGAACCCCATCGATGCCGGATACCGCTTCGCTCAATACCAAGGACAGCACTGACCAGGATTTCATGGCGGATGTTGTCGAGGCCTCCAACACGCAGCCCGTGATTGTCGATTTCTGGGCGCCCTGGTGCGGGCCGTGCAAACAGCTCGGCCCGGTGATCGAGCGCGTTGTCGACAGCAAGAAGGGCGCGGTCAAACTGGTCAAGATCAATATTGACGAGAACCCGGCCTATGCGGGCCAGTTGGGTGTGCGGTCGATTCCGGCGGTGTTCGCCTTCGACAAGGGCCGTCCGGTCGATGCGTTCCAGGGCGCACTGCCCGAAGGCCAGGTCAAAGGCTTCATCGACAAGCTGCTGAGCGGCACCGACACCGCGCAGGTGATTGCCGAAGCGCTGGTCCAGGCCGAAACCGCGAGCCAGTCGGGCGATCTCGGCACCGCCGCGCAGATCTATGCCAGCGTGATCCAGGAAGACCCGGAGAATGTGACCGCGATTGCCGGCCTCGCCCGCTGCTATCTTGCCAATGGCGACAAGGAACGCGCGACCGCGACGCTCGACATGGTGCCGGAATCCGGAAAGCACGATACCGCTGTCAAAGGCGTGCGCACGGCGATCGAATTGATGGCCGACGATGCCGAACCCGGCGAGTTCGATGAATTGCTGAGCGCCGTGACCGCCGCACCGGACGATCATGCCAAGCGTTTCGAGCTGGCCGAAAAATATGTCGGTGCCCAGCGCTACAAGGATGCCATCGATCACCTGCTGATCATTCTCGGCGCGAAACTCGACTGGGAGGGCGGCAAGGCCAAGGAAAAGCTGCTACAAGTGTTCGAAGCCGCCGGGCCGACAGATCCGGCAACGGTTGAGGGCCGCCGCCGGCTGGGATCGCTGATGTTTGCCTAGACCGGCATTCGGCCCACCTTCGTATCCCTGATGGAGACAGGACCGCGATTGATGAGTGTGGGACATTACAGGAAGACAGGCGACCTGCCGGACACGCTGGCCGTCTTTCCCCTGCCGGGGGCCTTGTTGTTCCCGCGCTGGGAATTGCCGCTGAACATTTTCGAGCCGCGCTATCTCAACATGATCGATGATGCGATGGCGGGCTCGCGCCTGATAGGAATGGTGCAGGCGATGGGCGGGTCGAAGGCGCGCCCGCTGCTGGCCGAGGTTGGATGTGCAGGACGGATCACCAGCTATTCTGAAACAGAAGACGGCCGATACCTGATCACGCTGACCGGGATTGCGCGCTTTGCCATTGGCGAAGAGATGAGCGTGACAACGCCCTATCGGCAGGTCCGACCGGACTGGTCGCCGTATGCGTCTGACCTCGTGGCCGCGAACGAGACCGCCTTGCCAAGCCGGGACAAGCTGATCGGCGCGTTGAAAACCTATGTCGAGATCAACAAGATGCAGGCCGACTGGTCGGCCGTGGCAGACGCGCCGCTCGAGACGCTGGTCAATGCGCTCTGCTCGGGCTGTCCGTTCTCCACGATCGAGAAACAGGCGCTGATCGAAGCGTCGACCTTGAAAGCGCGCGCCGAAACGCTCATCACCTTGTTGAGAATGGATGTGCCCGGCAATGATGCCGGGACGATGCAGTAGGATTGACCGGAATGCACGACGACACACCCGCCAAGGCGGACCGCGGATCAGGCGTCGATCCGCGCCTGCTGGAAATCCTGATCTGCCCGGTCTCCCGCCAGCCGCTGACCTATGACCGCGCAGCGGGCGAACTGATTTCGAAGAAGGCGCGGCTGGCCTATCCGATCCGGGGCGGGATTCCGATCATGCTGGCGGACGAGGCGCGCGACCTGGACGATGCCGTGGCTGACGGGGATGACGCATGAGCGCGCCCGCCTGGCCGGTGCGGCTGACATTCCGGCGAACAGCCCGCGAGCTGAAAGCCGAATTCGATGACGGATCGTCGGGTGCGGTGGATTTCGTCAGCCTGCGTGAAAACAGCCCGTCTGCAGCCGTGCAGGGGCACGGCTCAGGACCGAAACCGGTCCAGCCACCCGTGCCGGCAGACATCACTGTGGAGCGCGCGGAGCCGGTGGGACGCTATGCGGTGCGGATCATTTTCTCCGACGGACATTCGAGCGGGCTTTATACCTGGGACCTGCTGAAACGCCTGACCGCGAGCGCTTAGCGCATAAGGCTCGGCAGGTCGGCCTGGTCGGCGCTGGCCTGGCGGGCCATGGCGCGGCGTATCGGACCAATCCTGCCGGCCGCGATGAGCGCCAGACCGCGCAGCGGCTTGAGCAGGGCATTGTCATTTGAAAACACCCGGTCGACGCCGTCCATGAACATGGCGGTGGTGGCCGCATCGAAGCGGCGCCATTCCTGGTAGCGCTGCAGGCTTGTGTCCGCGCCGGGGTCGAGGCCAATGTCGCGGGCGTCCGTCATCACGTCGACCAGTGCGCCGACATCCTTGAAGCCGAGATTGAGGCCTTGCCCCGCCAGCGGGTTGATCCGCCGTGCTGCATCGCCGAGCAGGGCGGCGCGCGGCCCGACCATGGATGTGGCGATCTGGAGGTGGAGCGGATATGCCAGCGGCTTGCCGTCAAGCGTCATCGGCCCGGCAAAGTCGGCAAAGCGCGCATTCAGTTCGGCTTCGATGGATTCGGGCGGCATGGCGGCCATGGCTTCGGCAGCGCCGGTCTTGAGATACCAGGCCAGGTTTGCCCGATTTCCGGGCAGCGGCAGGGTCGCGAACGGTCCTTCGGGCGTGAACAATTGGCGGGCGAAACCGTTATGGGGACGGGACAGCTTAACATCGGCGGCAAATACCGATTTGCCGTAGGCGCGCCCCTCTGTGGTGATGCCGAGCGCGGTGCGGACGCCGGATTTGACGCCGTCGCAGGCGGCCACGAGGCCGGCCTCGACGATGCGTCCGTCATCCATGGTGAGGCGGGCATGGGCGGGGTCGGTTTCCAGGCCGGTGAATTTCGTGTTGCGCCACCAGATGAGGCCGGGCGTTGCGGCGGCAACTTCGTCAAGCGCAGCCTGGAGCGCGGCAGCCGGGACCATCTGCCCGAGCGGTTCGCCCTGGGCGTCTTCAGGCAAATCGTCTGTACCAAACAGGACAGAGGGCGCGCCGAACCAGTGGCGCCCGCCATCGGTGGCCTCGAGGCCCATGAGCGGTTGCGTGTGGCCGGACAGGGCGGGATGCACGCCGGCGGCGCCGAGCAATCGCCAGCTGCCACGCACGATCGCGAAGTTGCGTGTGTCGCGTGGCGGTTCGCTCGCCGGGTCGCGGGCATCGACCAGAAGAGTGGAGAATCCGGCGCGCGCCGCGAGGATGGCCAGCGATGTGCCGACCGGTCCGGCGCCGATAACGGCCAACTCGACCTTGAGAGAGGGGGCTGCGGGCGTTTCAGTCATGCATTCTAGGTAGGGGGCGCCAACCAAACCGTCCAGCGATGACGCAGATTTGGGCGATTGGCCGCAACCCTGCCCAGCGTTTGACCACGTGAGCTGTGAATCCACCCCGACCTCAGCCCGGTGAGCGACTTTCGGCGGGCGCCCCAATCATATCAGCACTGGGAGAGCGCGGGGGGTCCCGAGCTCCAGATCATTCACGAAGGAGGGGTCAGAGATGGGCCAGACGATTGGAAGATGGTTGCGCGGGGCGGCATTGTTGCCCGTCGCGCTTACGGCGGGGGTCCTGGCCTATGCCCAGGAAGACGACCTCGCGACGCGGCTCGCCGCCCTCGAAGAGAGCGTGAACGGCAGCGCCAGCGCGTATGTCGACAATAGCTACCTGTTCCTGATCGGCGGCATCATCGTGATGCTCATGGCGGCCGGGTTCTGCATGCTGGAGGCGGGCCTCGTCCGTTCCAAGAACGCTGCGATGCAGTCGACCAAGAACATTGCACTCTATTCCATTGCCGGCCTGATGTTCTGGTTGGTCGGGTATAATGTCGCTTATCCGAGCGCGACAATGCTGGAAGGCCTTGTTGGCGTACCAAGCCTTGATGCGTTCTTCTGGTCCGGTGGTGATCTCAGTGTCCAGAGCGATGCCGGTTATGCGCCCGCATCAGACTGGTTCTTCCAGATGGTGTTCGTGGCAACCGCCGCTTCGATCGTCTCAGGCACAGTGGCCGAGCGCGTCAAGCTGTGGCCTTTCCTGATTTTCACCGCTGTCCTGACCGCCTTGATCTATCCGATCGTGGCATCCTGGGAATGGGGCGGCGGCTATCTCGACACCGTGTGGGGCTTCTCTGACTTCGCAGGTTCGACGCTGGTGCACTCGACCGGTGGCTGGGCAGCGCTCGTTGGCGCCATCGTCATCGGCCCGCGTGCCGGGAAATATTTCGGCAAGCAGGTTCATCCGATGCCGGGTTCGAACATTCCGCTCGCTGCGCTTGGTACTTTCATCCTGTGGTTCGGCTGGTTCGGCTTCAACGGTGCCTCGCAGCTGGCTGCAGGTACGGCGGCTGACATCAATGCGGTCGCACAGATCTTTGCCAATACGAACATGGCGGCAGTTGGCGGCGTGATCGCGGCCATGATCACCACTTCGATCATGTACAAGGGCAAGATTGATGCAACCATGGTGTTCAACGGCGCCATTGGCGGCCTGGTGTCGATCACGGCTGAACCCCTGATGCCAACCATGGGCCAGTCTGTGCTTATCGGCGGCGTTGGCGGTATCCTGGTCGTTCTCTCGGTGCCACTGCTCGACAAATTGAAGATCGACGACGTGGTCGGTGCCATCCCGGCTCACCTCGTGTGCGGTATCTGGGGCACGATGATTGTTGCGGCAACCAATACCGATGCGTCCTATATGGGACAGTTCGTTGGTGTCGCCCTGACAGGCGTGTTCGTTGTCGCCGCCTCTGCGGTTGTCTGGCTCCTGCTCAAGTACACAATCGGTGTGCGGTGCAGCCTCGAGGACGAGGAAATGGGTCTCGACAAGGCAGAGATCGGCCTTGAAGCCTATCCGGAATTCTCCAGGGGCTGAGGGGTTCTTCCAGGAGAATACGAACCCCGGCGGATCCAGGTCCGCCGGGGTTTTTTCTTGCCCGAAAAGGAAACGCCCCCTCGCTGAGCCAGGGGGCGTTTTTTTGGAAGGGTAGGGGGCGGTGCGATTACTGTTCCGGCCAATCCGGTTCCATCTCGTCTTCCATGACAGGATCGTCCTGTTCGGTCGTCATATCCGGCATGTCCGTCGCAGGCATCATTTCATCGTCGGACATGTGGTCATGAGCATTCATTTCAGTGTCCGCCTCGACTGACGCAGCGGTTTCGCTTTCCATCGTATCGGATGGCATCGTCTCCATGTCCGTTTCGACCTGAACCATCGTGTCTCCGGTCTCGACTGTTTCTGTGGAGGCAACCTGAAGGCGCTGGAGCTGGAGCGCGTTCAGCTCATCGATTGTTAGCTCGTCAAGCTCGGGTGTCTCTTCTGTGTAGAGCACGGGCGCCGGAGTCTTAACCGCGTCGGCGTTATCGTTAAAATCCTGCGCGGTCGCTGACAGACCCGTTAACAGGGCGGCAGTGGCGGGAATGATCATAATGCGTTTCATGCTTGTCTCCTTGGTGACGAGTTATGGGCAAGCAACGGTCATTACGGGGCCGAAGTTCCCCGATTTCGTGCATTAAATCGACGTAAGAGGGCAATAAGGGGAAAGTCATGCCCTTCGGCCAGATGTGCCAGGCGCCGTGGATCGGGTGCGGACCGGTGGCTTCATCCGTTAACACTGCAACAGAAATCCCCTGCAGTGCGTTTGCGCGGTGTTAAGGCTGATCCGGCAATGTGTGGGCTTCCCATTCCGAGAAGCGGAGTTGCCCCAGCACATGACTGACTACGCCTATACTGACGATGATGCCCCGAGCGCGAGTGACCCGGTCTGGCGGATCCTGACGGGCGCTGCAGCCTTCGGTGCGGGCGTGTTCGGATGTGGCAGCGTGGGCTCTTATGTGCCGAGCGATCCCAGCTGGAACGCCGCGACAGACGCAATCGTTCAAAACCTGTTTGGCAGTCCCGGCGCGATATTTTCTGACTTCGCGCGGCAGGGCTTTGGCTGGTCGAGCTGGACGGCTGGACTTGCGCTGATGATCGGCGGCGCCATGCGAGCCGTGCTGATTGGCGCGCCCAGCGTACGGCGCTGGCTGCTCGGCGCCTCCTTTGTGCCTTTGTCCGCGGCCTGTTTCGCCGGCTGGCCTGTGCCGGAATCCTGGCCGCTGAGCGCGGGCCTTGGCGGTGTTGTCGGAGACGCCTTGTTCTATTACGCGCAGATGCCGTTCAAGGCGCTCTTGCTGCCGTCGCCCGGCACATGGGCGGGATTCATCCTGGGTGGCGCCGCCTTGTGGGCCGCGCTTGCGGCGCTGGGATTCCGGCGGGGCGATGCGCAGCTCCTGCAGGAGGCCGCAGCGACGTCCGGCATACGGGCGGCGCGCAAGGCCAGGGGCGTAGCCGGCATGCTGGCATCTGTCGGCCGCTTCCTTGTGCCGAAACGCCGCCCCTCCGAAGTCACGGACCGTGCGCGTGTGGTGAAGGGGGACGACGAGCTCTCCGGCGAAGCACGCAGCTTCTTCGGGAAGCCGAAGAAGCCGGTCGACTATGATGAGGATGACGAAGACCTGGAAGAAATCTTCGACGAAGAGGACGTGTACGAAGAGGAAGACGATCTCGAAGAGCCGGAAGAGGTGCCCGTTCGCACCATGCGCTTCAAGAATCCCAAGCCGGCTCCGAAGGCCCCGGTTCCGCGTGTGACCAAGACAGAGCGCCGCAACAAGGCGACGCGTCTGCCGTCGATCGACCTGCTGCAGATGCCGGAAGAGCGCGGCGATACGGTCGACGAGGAAGCGCTGATCGCCAAGGCGGCGCGGCTTTCCGAAGTGCTGAAGGAATTCGGCGTGCGTGGACGGATCAAGGAAGTGCGCCCGGGTCCGGTGATTACCCTTTTCGAAATGGAGCCTGCACCGGGTGTAAAATCCTCCCGCGTGATCTCGCTGGCCGACGATATTGCCCGCTCGATGAGTGCGGTCTCGGCCCGCGTCGCCGTGGTGCCCGGCAAGAATGCGATCGGCATCGAATTGCCGAACGATGATCGCGACACGGTCTACTTGCGCACACTGCTGCAGTCGGAGCCATATGTCGCGACCCGCGCCAGCCTGCCAATGGCGCTGGGCGAGGATATCGGCGGCGTGCCGACCGTGGTCGACCTTGCCAAGATGCCTCACCTGTTGATCGCCGGCACGACGGGTTCGGGCAAATCGGTGGGCGTCAACGCGATGATCCTGTCGCTGCTGTATCGCCATACGCCGGAACAATGCCGCTTCATCATGATCGACCCGAAGATGCTCGAGCTGTCGATCTATGAAGGTATCCCGCACCTTCTGGCACCCGTCGTGACCGATCCGAAAAAGGCCGTGAACGCATTGCAGTGGACTGTGCGCGAAATGGAAGGCCGCTATGAGCTGATGTCGAAGGCCGGCGTGCGTAACCTGTCAGGCTTCAACGACAAGGCCGCCAAGTTCCGCGCCTCGGGTGAGGAGATGGTCCGCAAGGTCCAGACCGGGTATGACGAGCGGGGCAAGCCGATCCATGAAACCGAGAGCCTGCCTGTCGACCATATTCCGAACATTGTCGTTGTCATCGACGAGATGGCGGACCTGATGATGGTGGCCGGCAAGGAGATCGAAGGCTGCGTCCAGCGCCTGGCGCAGATGGCGCGTGCCGCCGGCATTCACCTTATCACCGCAACGCAGCGTCCGTCCGTGGACGTTATCACCGGCACGATCAAGGCGAACTTCCCGACACGTATCTCGTACATGGTGACGACGAAGATCGACTCGCGCACCATCCTGAACGAGCAGGGCGCAGAGCAGCTTCTCGGCATGGGCGACCTGCTGTACCAGGCGCCCGGCAAGAAATCGCAGCGCCTGCATGGTCCGTTCGTGTCCGACGAGGAAGTTGGGTCGGTGGTGGACTGGCTGAAAGAACAGGGCGAGCCTGACTATGTCATGGACATCCTGGAAGCGCCGGAAGACGGCTCGACGGGTTCGGCCGTGATGGACGCCATGCTCGGCACATCGACTGGGGATGATGACGAAGACCTGTTCGCCCAGTCGATTGCCATTGTCGTGCGCGACAAGCGGGCATCGACCTCCTACCTCCAGCGCCGCCTCAAGGTTGGCTATAACAAGGCGGCGGGCCTGATCGACCGGCTGGAGGAAGAGGGCATTGTCTCCGCGCCGAACCATGCCGGCCGGCGCGAAGTGTTGGCCACGGGTGCGCCCGGCGGCGACTAAGGCAGCGCGCCTCAGCCCATCGGGTATAGGATATCCTTCGATACAGCGTCGCAGGCTTTCATCACCTCGTCGGAGAGCGTGAGGTCAGCTGCGGCGAGGATGGGGGCGAGCTGGTCCTGCCGGCTGACGCCGACAATCGTCGACGCGACAAAGTCATGCTGTTTCGACCAGGCCGTGGCCAGCGTGACAGGTGACATGCCCGCCTCGGCGGCGATGGCCATGTAACGCTCTGTGGCGGCGAGGGATTTGTCGTTGACGAAGCGCTGGGCCATCAGGGTGTGGCGCCCGCCCTTCTTGATATAGCTGGAGAAGCGCGCACCTTCCGGTGTCGCCCCGCCATTATACTTGCCGGACAGGACACCGCCGCCAATCGGCGAGTAGGGGATCAGGCTGACATTCTCGCGCTTGCAGATGTTCGCAAGTTCGTCCTCGAAGCGCCGGTTGTTCAGGCTGAAATTGTTCTGGATCGTCTGGTGGCGCACGGTGCCGAGGCGCTCGGACGTGGCGATGCTTTTCATCAGGCCCCAGGCATTTTCATTGCTGCAGCCAACGACGCGGATGAGGCCGGCGCGGACGAGGTCGTCGAGGGTTTCGATGGCTTCGTCGAAATCGGTGCCGTGATCGGGCCAGTGGGTCTGGTAGAGGTCGATATAGTCTGTCCCGAGGCGTTCGAGGCTGGCTTCGACGGCGCGGGTGATATTGTGGCGGTCCATCGCGGTCATGCCGGCGCGCTGGGACGACTTGATCCAGCCATGCGACGGGCCGGACACTTTGGTGGCGATGATGAGGGAATCGCGGTCCTTGGTTTTCATCCACTTGCCGACGATCTCTTCGGTGCGGCCGGCCCATTTCGGATCCGGCGGGACGGGATAGTTCTCGGCCGCGTCATAGAAATTGATACCGGCATCATAGCACTCGTCGAGAATGCGGAAGGCCTCTTTCTCGTCGGTCTGGGACCCGAATGTCATGGTGCCCATGCAGATGTCGGATACGTAGATGGCGCTCTTGCCAAGGCGGCGATGTTTCATGTCTCTCTCCCGGGTGTCCGTTTATGGCCCGAGCCTAGCGACTATCCCGGCCAGCGCCATAGCAGGCGGCAAATTCCGCCGGGTCAGGCCGAAAAGTCGAACGTCTCGAACCGATGCCCGGTCGCCTCGACAAAGCGGCGGAAATCATCGCGCGAAATGGCTGTGGTCGCGGTATTGGTGAGCGGGTGGAAATTGACCGGATCACAGGCCAGAAGCGCCGCATCCACGATGAATCGGACCTTGTCCTCCCGGTCATTCATCAGGGCAAAGGCCGTCACCGAGCCGGGCGTGACGCCGAGCAGGGCCAGCAAGTCCTCCGGCGAACCAAAGGAGAGCCGCTTGGTGCCGATATGGCGGTGGAGCTGGTTCAGCCGGATCTGCGTGTGCGCCTCGGCCGAGATCAGCACATAGGCGCCGTCCTTGTCCTTGAGGAACAGGTTCTTGGTGTGCCCACCGGGCATCGACGCCTTCAGGTCGCGGCCTTCTTCCACCGTGAACACAGGCGCATGCCGGTGCGTCGGGGGCGCAATGGCGAGGGCATCCAGACGGGCGAACAGGTCTTCAGGGCTTGCGGTCATCGGGCACTTTGGGCCAAGACTTGGCGACAGCGTCAAGCCTTCCGGAGAGATTTATCCCCATGCGCCTCGAATGCTACAAGATACACGACACCGCCCCCGAAATCGTGCCGGGGCGCAGCCAGCGCGAATGGATGGACGCCTTCCCGGACCGCCACCCCTATCGCTGCCTGCCGCTGACCATGGCCAATTCAACGGGGTGGGAAATCCTCTGCCCGATGGACATCAAGATCACGTGGAACGGCGGGCCGCGCAAGGAAGACATCAGCTTCAAGACGACCGGCGACCCGAATGCGATTGCCAGCTTTGCCGACAGCCATTTCATGCGCGGCATCGTCACCTTCCATACCGGCCACCTGTTCCGCACCCCGCCAGGCTGGGGCGTGTGGGCGACGGGCGCGCCGAACTGGCCGCGCGATGGCATCGCGCCGCTGACGGGCCTGGTCGAGACCGACTGGCTGCCTTTCCCGTTCACGATGAACTGGGCGATGACGCGGCCCGGCGAAGTGATCTTCCGCAAGGGCGAACCGTTCTGCTTCATCACGCTGATGGAGCATAAAAAGCTGGAAGAGATCACCCCGGAACGCAAATCCATGAAGACGAATCCCGAGCTGGTGAAGGAATATGACGCCTGGGTGGCCAGCCGGTCTGACTTCAATACGCGCCTCGCGACAGGCGAGGAAAAGGCGATGAAGGAACGCTGGCAGCGCCATTACATGAAGGGCCAGAAAGTGACCGGCGACAAGGCCGAGGACCACCAGACCAAGCGCCGCCTGAAGCCTGTGAAGGACATGTAATCCGGGCCGTCTTTCCCCCGGTATTGGGCGGGGCAGGGCGCGCCGGAATTTACACGAATATTTGCCCGGAAAAAGCCCGGATGGGGCACGGAGAGCGCACGGAACAGCCCGGATGTTTCGGGCTCATCCACGGAAATTTCGATAATGCGTCACTGCCGACCGCGTAGCGGTCTGGCAGCGCACCCGGTTCGCTGTGGGGCGCGGATAAGAGATGGGCCCCCAGATGGCTACGCCATCGGGGGTGACGCGAGTTGGGGAATCTACTCTTTGGGCCGCGACGCCTTCTCCGCGAGGCCGGAGGTGCCCTGGCGGGCTTCGAGTTTTGTCGCGACGGCGTCGAGGGGGACGCCGCGCGCGCGAAGCCCCACCATCAGGTGATAGATCACGTCGGCGGCCTCAGCCGCGACATGGTCGTCGGATTCGCGGATCACGGCCTCGGCCAGTTCTGCGCCTTCCTCGGCGATCTTGGCGGCGACGGCGTCCGGCCCCCTGGCGAGCAGGCGCGCGGTCCAGCTGGTGCCGGCATCGCCTTCAAGGGCGCGCGCATCAATCGTGGCGGCGAGGTGGTCCAGCGCGGCGCTGAGCCGGGCGAGGGGGCCGAGAGGGGGACGGGTCATCTTGTTCTCCTAGAGCGGGCGCACCGGGGCGCCGGCGGCGGCGAGGGCGGTGCGGGCTTCGGTGATGGTGGCTTCGCCGAAATGGAAGATCGAGGCGGCGAGGACGGCGCTGGCGCCGCCTTCGAGAATGGCGGGGGCGAGGTCATCGACATGGCCTGCGCCGCCGGACGCGATGACGGGAATGTTCACGGCGGATGAAATGGCTTTCAGCAGGGCCAGGTCATAGCCGGACTTGGTGCCGTCGCGGTCCATGCTGGTGAGCAGGATTTCGCCGGCGCCGCGCTTTTCGGCTTCAATGGCATAGGCCACGGCGTCGATGCCGGTGGCGTCGCGCCCGCCATGGGTGAAGATTTCCCAATGGTCGCCTGTGCGGCGCGCATCGATGGCGACGACGACGCATTGGCGCCCGGCCTTGGCGGCGCAGCGGCTGATCAGGCCGGGGTCTGCCACGGCGGCGGAATTGAGGGCCACCTTGTCGGCGCCAGCCTTCAGCAGGGCGACAAGGTCTTCCGCGCTGCGC
>NZ_JBBKXE010000131.1:0-3458 GCF_037969335.1 Hyphomonas sp.
CCCGCACGGAGGCGGTGGCGTGGTCGCCGGCTTCGCGCAGGCGTGCGAGAGAGCTGGCGGCCTCTTCGGCGGCAGTACGTGCCGTCTGGTTGATCTCGCGATTGGCAAGGCGGGCGCCATCGAGCGCAGAAGAGACGGCATCCTTGAGCGCTTCGCCGGTGGTCGAGGCCGCCGCAGCAGCGATCTCCCCTGCCCGGACGGCGGCATCGACGAGCTTGCGGGATTGTTCGAGTTTCTCTTCGACGCGGCTGACGGCGAAGGTAAGTGTTTCCGTGCGCGAGGACGCCTCCCGGGCGAGCCCGTCGAGATCCACGAGCTTGGCCGCCAGCGACTCGCCGGCAGCGCGCATGCCGTTCAGGCGGGCTTCGAGTGCATCGTCGGCGCGGGCGACTTCCTCGCCGGCCTGGCGGGCCGCGTTGACCATTTGCTGGGCCTGGCGCGGGATGGCCTCGCTCATCTCATCGACCTGGGCTCGCAGGTCCCGGGCAAGGCTTTCAAGCGCGGTGCGCTCGGCGGCGAGACGTTGGGCGAGATCACGGGCATTATCTGCACTGGCATACGCAACCGATTCCAGTCGCATGCGCTCGTCGCCAATCTCTCCTGACATGGCCTTCATGGCAGAGATAGCATGCGCCATGGCGTGGTCGACCTCAGAGGCGGACTGTTTCATCTGCTCGGCGATGCTGATGCCTTCGGTGCCAGCTTCGCGGGCCGGCGCCAGAAGGCGGATAGCGGCTTCCATGACGAGCGCATTGGAGGCGGCCGCGCGACGGTTGGTGCGCGCCATGTAGCCTGCCATGATGATAATCAGGCCCGGGATGATTGCGGCAACGCCGCCGGCGAGCAGGATGGCGGGCGAAAGTTCAAGCAGCGCGTCAATGCCCAGCAGGCCGAGTACACCTGCTCCGACAGCGGCAAACCAGAGCAATGCGATGACGAATCCTGTAGCGACCATCCAGCCGCCGCCATGCCGCGCGTGCTCGAAGTTTTCTGACGCCTCTTGCCTGGCCAGAAGATCCCGGCCGGACGGGCGAGCTGAAGGCGTAACCGTCATTGCGCGACTATACCGCGACAATAAGCCCGCGGCGAGGCCGGAAAACAGGCTTTTTCAAGGCTCGACAGGCGCTTTGCCTAACCCAGCATACGGACGAGCACGTTCTCTGTCGGCTGGTTGTCCGCTGCATCATCCCGGTCTGCAGGCGCGAATTCGATGCCAAGCCATGCAAGAATCCCAGCAAGGACAAGGTTACGGATGAGCACGATGATTGCGACCATGAGAGTCCCCAATTCACAAAAGGGCACATTTCAGGCCCTGAACAAGGCCGCGTTCTACTCCTTTCGGGTCTTTTCGCCAATCGATAAAATTTTGTAAGGCTTGGTGAACAGAGCAGCGCGTGGCGTTAACCTTTGAGGAAAGGTCGCCATGACAAAGTGACATACGCCACCGGAGTGCCGACCATGACCGACGCCGCCCCTGCCCCGCTCGTATTGCTGGACCTCGACCATTTGCAAGCCATGACAGGCGGGGACCAGGCATTGGCCATGGAAGTCCTGGATATCTTCAAGCATCAGGCAGAAATCTGGTCACGACTGCTGGACCCGCGCGCTGACGCGAGCCAGTGGGCCGATGCGGCCCATACGCTGAAAGGCGCAAGCCTCGGCATTGGCGCCCTCAGGCTGGCAGCCATTTGTGGCCGCGCGGAAAGCCTTGGACGCGCCGACACGGCGCCGAGCGTGACGGCCGCCGCCGTGATGCTGGGAGATGTGAAGGATGCGCTAGGCGACACGCTCGAAGCGGTCGGCAAGCTGGCCTACCGTCTGGCCGCTTCCGGCGCCATCAAGGCGTCATAGCTGCCAAATTCATAAGCGATGCATCGGTCGATCAGGGTGCGCCAGACAGGCTCGGCGATGGCCGGAGACAGGCCGGCCTCGGCACAGGCGGCCTTCACCTTCGTGATCACATCCTCGATGCGCGCCCGGTCATGCACGATGGCACGGTCACCCTTGATGCGCGCGGCGGCATCCATGAAGGATTGTCGCTCAGCGAGGATTTCCACGAGCAAGCGGTCGATCCGGTCGATCTCATAGCGCACCTGCGCCATTGTCTCGCTCGTCTCGGCCGTATGATGGCGCTGGTCAGATGTATAGGTCGTCATGGGCTTGGGCCCCGCTTTGGCTGTTGCAGCCCGTTACATGGGGATGACCCCAGCGGCAAGTGAGAGAGGTGCGACGCGGAAGCGCGGGCTGCGCCCTTGCCGTCTAGACGGGCGGCGCACGCCTGAAGGAAAGTAGCGCCTTGATCAGGCCATACAGGCTGATGACAGCCCAGCTGCCCTCCATGAGCACCGCCGACAGGTTGAAGTCGAAGGCCAGCGAGGAGAGGATCGCCACAGAACCGAACAGGTTCAGCGCCGAATAGGCCCTGGACCGCGATTCAAGCCGCTCTGCCTGCAGCAGGAGATAGGCAATCAGGGTCAGTCCGACGCCAAGGATGCCGATGGCGTCGAACAGGCTGATCATGAAGCTGTTCTAGACTTCGAGCAGCATGCGTTCGGGATCTTCCAGCGCTTCCTTGACCCGGACGAGGAAGGTGACCGCTTCCTTGCCGTCAACGATGCGGTGATCATAGCTGAGCGCAAGGTACATCATCGGACGGATCACGACCTGGCCATTGATGGCGACCGGGCGCTGCTCGATCCGGTGCATGCCAAGCACGCCGGACTGCGGAGGGTTCAGGATCGGGGTCGACATCAGCGAGCCATAGATACCGCCGTTCGAGATGGTGAATGTACCGCCCTGCATGTCGCCGATCGTGAGATCGCCGTCGCGGGCGCGCCTGCCGAGATCGGCAATACCCTTCTCGATACCGGCCAGAGACAGCTCGTCACAGTCGCGCACGACCGGGACGACCAGGCCCTTATCGGTGCCGACAGCGACGCCCATGTCATAGTAATTCTTGTAGATGATGTCGGTGCCATCAATCTCGGCATTGACCGAAGGAACCTCTTTCAGCGCGTTGACGCAGGCCTTCACGAAGAAGCTCATGAAGCCGAGCTTGATGCCGTGCTTGGCGACAAAGCTGTCCTGATGCTTTTTGCGCAGGTCCATGATGGCGCCCATGTCCACGTCGTTGAACGTGGTCAGCATCGCGGCGCTGTCCTGGGCCTCTTTCAGGCGGCGGGCGATGGTCTGGCGCAGGCGCGTCATGCGCACGCGTTCCTCGCGGGGGCCGAGATCGCGCGGCGGACGCGCTTCGGCAACGGCTGTGGAAGCCGAGGCCTTCGGCGCAGAATTCACATAAGCGAGCGCATCGGCCTTGGTGGCGCGGCCATCGCGGCCCGTACCGGGGATGGATGCCGGGTCGACACCGGCTTCAGTCGAGATGCGGCGAACCGACGGCGCGACGGCAGCGCTGCTGGAAGCGGCAGCCGCAGGTGCGGGCGCGGCCGGAGTGGCCG
>NZ_JBBKXE010000132.1:0-45866 GCF_037969335.1 Hyphomonas sp.
GGTTGAAGAGTATGATGCCAAGTCGCTTGGCGAAATCGGCGCAACCGAAGGCATGATTGTGTGCTTGCCGTTGACTGGTGCCCACTTGAACTGGCTGTGACTTTTCGCGATCCACTCGTCTGTATTCAGCCGAGAAATGGCCAAGTCGATGTCGTTGGTAAAAACAGTTCTGGGCGTTTTCATTCCTACTCTTTGTGCAGCACTGATCTGATTCATCTTTAGCGATGCGGCAGTGTGTGCAGTCCATGGACTTACAACCAACGAGCACTCGGATAATCCCTCCAGGAAACCTCTATACAAACTTGCGCAGGACATTTCCGCGAACTTCAGGTCACTTGCGTGAACGGACGACTCTCTAAAAAGTTTGGGAGGGTTAGGTCGTCGCAGCCATACGGAAGCAGATTGATCAACATCAATCCCATCAATCAAAAGTCGCTGCCGTCCATTCTCCGGAATAATTCCAATGCGCGAGTTTTCAAAAAACTCATATAGATCTAGGAAGACCGAAGACTTGCCCAAGCTTTCACATGCCCAGTGTACTGCATGTGCATGAACGTCACCAAAGTGTGAAAGAACATATACTGTCATGATTTCCTCTCCAAAAACCCGCGGACCATGACACCAAAGTGACGATCCGCGGGCGAATTGACGTCGGGAACAGGCTAGAAGTCGCATCCTTCTTGGACGTCCGCTGTCAATGTAGCTACACCACCCATATCGGTACACGGGTTGTAGGTTTGGCCGCCAAAGATGTCGTCGGCTTCATCCTCCCGCATCACCTGCGAGAAGTCCCTCATGAAAACGCGCTCAGAGGTTTTGGCCTCTTGGCCAGACGAGATTCTATCTTTCTTAGTCATCGTTGTTTCCTTTCTGGAGTTGTGAGTTGAGCTGGCCAAAACTTCCGTTGCGGCCAAGACCATAGAAATAGATCGACGACTTGATTGCAACTTAAAGCAACGTAATGCCGAAAAAGTGGCGACACATAGCAACCTAAAGTTAAGGTTGATCAATGTGTTGAGCCAATTAAGCGCCCGCCCTGAGGACCTGCTCGCCTTTGATAATCAGGATTCAGCGTTGGTGGATGCCATCGTCGCCGCTGCCGTTCTGGCATTCGGATGTGTCTACATCCACCCGTTCGAGGATCGAAACGGCCGGTTTCACAGATAACTGATCCACCAGCACTCGAACGGGCTGGGTTCAACCCGCCGGGCCTGGTGTTTCCGAATTCGAACGCCATCCTGGAGCGTATTGAGGAATACCGCCGCGTACTGGAATCCCACTCTCGCCGAATACTGCTGTTCGTGGACTGGTGCGCGACGCCCGCTGGCAATGTCGACGTGCTGAGCGACACGTCCCATCTCTCTCGATATTTCGATGCGACGCCGCATGCGGAATTCCTGATGTCATGCGTGCGCCAGACAATCGAAATAGATCTTCCGTGGGAGGTTGCATTCCTGAGAAGCCATGATCGCTTCAAGGCCGGTGTGGAAGCGTTTGTCGAAATGCCCGACAAGACGATTGATCTCCTCTACCATTTCCTCAGTCAGAACGATGGGCGGCTATCCAAACGGGCCCGGGAAGGAGAGTTCGCGCTGATGACTGCGCCGGAGGTCGAGAAGGTAGAAAAAGTGTACTCGGAAGCGTTCCTTGGAGACTAGAAAAGTTGTTGCGGAATAGCGCTTGGCAACTTCGTCCGAGAGGCACTTATCTGGTTACTCTCGTGGTAACCCACCTACAGAATAGGGGCTCTGTACTATCAAGGAATTTTAGACCTCCGTGGTAACCTTGGTAACTTTTTTTGACTTGACCCAACAAAGCATATCAAAGTGAGGCAATATCGGTGCGGTTTTTATTGGAAATTTTTAAATTCCAGCAACGCGTAGCACCCCCTGTTTCCGATTCCTAATCTGTAGGTCGCGCGTTCGAATCGCGCCGGGGTCACCACTGGTTCCAGTATATCAGGCCTCGCGCGGTCTCAGCTCAGGTCGGCTTTTCGTCGAGTTCGCCGACGTCCAGGACCGGGGCGGCGTCGAGCAGGTCGGCATCGAGCAGGGTCACGACGCGTTCCAGCGCTGATACCAGCATGGATTGATGCCAGTCGGGCAGGGTGTGGAAGCCCGTGGAGAACGTCTCGTGCAGTGGATCGGGCGCCTTGGCGAGCGCGATCTTTCCGGCCGGCAGCAAATGCAGCCAGACGCGGCGCCTGTCGGTTTCGCATCTCTGCCGGGCGACGAAGCCGCGGGCTTCAAGCCTGTCGACCAGGCTGGTGATCGTGGCGTGCTTGAGCTGGGTGGCCTCTGCGACCTGACCGGCAGAGATCTCACCGCCTTCGTCCAGGATGCGCAGGACGCTGAGCTGCGACGGCGTCAGTCCTGCCGTCTGGGCGAGGCGTTTGGACGCCAGTTCGGTCATGCGCTGGATGCGCCGCAGCGCGATCAGGGCGTCCTCGGATCGTTTACTCACGTGCGGGCACCCTATTGAGGCGCGAGGTCTGGACCCAGCGCGGCTTTCAGAGGTTCAAGGTGTGCCTCATACGGGCGCCATTGTTCAAGCCCGCTTTTATTGAGCGGCTGGCGGACCTGTTCGGAACTTGCCGTACGCACGGCCCTTTCGGTCTTGTGAAAATCAATGCAGGCCGGATCAAACGGCAATCCGCAATGGTCGAGCAGGCGCCGAACCTGGCCTTCAAGATCGTCCAGAACATCCTCGTGCTGGACCCGGAGAATGCGGCCCTCGGGCAAGACCGAATTCCAGTGGTCCATCAGGTCGACATAGCCGCGGTAATAATGGCCGATATCGTCGAGGCTGTAGGTGAATTCCTGGCCCTCGGCAAAGAGCTGCTTGAAGCCCGACCAGCAGCAATCCATCGGATTGCGGCGCGCATCGATTATTTTTGCATTCGGGAGGATCAGGTGGATCAGGCCGATATGCCTGAAATTGTTCGGCATCTTGTCGGTAAAGAAGGGTGCGCCCTGCCGGTGGGTGCGCGTATTTTCGATATAATCTTCACCGAGCGCCTTCAGGTCCTCTCCAGGCATTTCGTGCAGGACTCGCGGGTAGCGTTCCCGGTCTGTCAGCTGCTTGCGCCCGCGTAACCGGTGGGCAAGCGACAGGATGTTCGGCAATTCCAGTGTGCCATCGACATCCGGGTGCGAGGCAAGGATTTGCTCGATCAGGGTCGATCCTGCCCGCGGCAGGCCGAGAATGAAGATCGGATCGGGCGCGGCACAACCCTTGCCGGCCTGTGCCGCAAACAGGTCCGGCGTACACACCGATTTCTGGGCGTCGAACTCGGCATGCATCTGCGCGGTCGTATAGCGCACGGTCTGGTGTTTCAGCTTGTTACCGAGTGCGAAGGCTTGAAACGCGCGCTCAAAGTCGCCGCGGTCCTCGTAGGCCTTGCCGAGCGCAAAGGCGATATGGATGCGCGACATCTGATCGAGATCCTGTGCCCCGGCCTGCTTTTCCAGCACGGCAAGCTCGTCATCATTGAATCGATAGGTCTTCAGGTTCGCGAGGCCGTACCAGGCATCACCCTGTCCCGGCTCCGCCTGTGTGGCAGCCCGGTAGGAGGCAATGGCATCATCACTCCGGCCGTGTGTTTTCAAAGCGTGACCGCGCGACACCAGCGTCGCCGGGTCGTCCGGCAATTTCGTGAGGATTTCGTCGAACTGCGCCAGCGCCGTTTCGAAATCGCCTGCCTGCATGCTCTCGATGGCAAAATAGGACTGGAACAGCGGGTTGTTGGGGTCGCGCGCCACAAGATCGCGCGCCTGTGCGAGGGACTCGGTGAATTTTTGCCGCTTACGGAGGACATGGATATAATCGAGCCGCAGCTGGATATTGTCGGGCTCGAGCTCAATGGCGCTTTCCAGCAGGAAATCGGCATCCTCGTGAACGCCGAGCCGGGTGCCGATGTCCGCAAGCAGGCGCATCCCTTCGACATGTGTCGGGTGGCGCTGGAGGAACGCCCGGGCGATTTCCTCAGCGCGAAAGATGCGCCCCTCGTGCACATGGTTTGTCACCGCCAGAAGTTCGCGCGGCAGCGCCGCCAGCCGTTCGGCCTGTGTGCGCGCGATCATGGCGGCATCGCTGTCGCCCAATGTCGCCAGCAAGTCGGCCTGCGCGGTCCAGCTGGCCGAGAGGGCCGGATTGTATCGCGTGGCGATCTGATAGGCCCTGAGCGCGCCAGGCACGTCTCCTAGCTTGCGTTTGAGGTGGCCTTCTTCCTGGAACGCCCGGCCAAAGTCCGGCGCGGTTGCTTTGAGGTCTGTGAGCCACTTGGCGGCATCCGCGTGGCGGCCTTCATACCGGGCACAGACAGCGGCGATATAGAGGGCGTCCTGGTGCGCAGGCTGATCTGACAGGACCTGATTCGCGATGGCGCTGGCCGCAGGGAAATCTCCGGCCTGCATGGCTTTCTGGGCATCTATCAGGGGCGCATCGGGAGCGTTCACACGTGTCATCTGGTCGATATTTTCCCTGTCTGAACGAAATGCAGCGCCCTGATCCTATCAGGGCGCTGCAATCTCAGTAAGTCGCTGTCTGTCTTAGTACGTGAACGAGACCCGTACGCCAACTGTGCGCGGACGAACAGGCGTGACCCGCTCACGGTCGAAGACGAAATTATTCGCCAGTTCCGCATATTCGTTCGTCAGGTTGCTGCCGAACAGTTCAGCCGTCCATTTGTCGGCCGTGACACCGAGCGTAGCGCCCAATGTGATCGAACTATCGATCTCTGCCTTGTTGATCTCGATGATATCGCTCACCGAGCTGTCGGAGAAGACGATCTGAGGCATGACATGGGCTGTCAGGGACGAGCCGGCAATGCGGCGTTCAAGGTCCCATTCATAGCGGGCCCGCAAATTGCCCTGGTAGGCTGGCGCAAAGGCCAGTTCCGAGCCGAGCAGGACGTCATCGGTCGGGGTGAGAACCTCGGTCACTTCCGTATCAAGGAAGGAGAAGGCACCCGCCACGGTCAGGCCGTCAATTGACGCCGGGGCCCACGTGAATTCGCCTTCCACGCCCTTGATTTCCGCATTGGCGGCATTGTCCGAGAAGAACAGGTTCGTGATGGATGGATCGAAGATCGTCGTCTGAAGGTTGTCGATCTTCACGAAGAAGGCCGACCCGTTCAGGCGCAGGGAGTTGTCGAACAGCTCCGTTTTCCAGCCGAGTTCGTAGTTTTTCACATCATCCGTATCAAGCGCGTAAGGGACAACGAATCCGTTAGGGCCGGCTGCGCCGCCGGGACGGTTCAGGAGGCCGGGACGAAAGCCTTCCGAATAGGTCGCGAAGAACAGGAGGTCGTCAGTCGGTGTCCAGTTGCCGGTCACCTTGTAGATAAACCCGTCCGTTGCGGCCTTGTCAGGTGCGCCAAATGGATTGTTCGGAGCGAACTGGGCCGAGATATTCGTACCGGCCAGTTGCAGGTCCGAGTCCTGGTAGAGGTTGAAGAAGGACGAGTTGGCGCTGCCTTCAAGGTCCACTTCAATATCATACCAACGCGCGCCGACTGTCAGGGCGAACTGGTCGCTGATGTCGAATGTCGCTTCACCAAAGATCCCCAGCTGCTTGTCGGTGCGCTTGACATCATTACGGAAGATCAGACCGGCCGGGAACGGTCCCGGTTGGCTGAAATACCCCGGCGAGGCGTTGCCGATCTCGCCGGTGACGGCGGTGTTCGTTAGCGGATAGTTGGGCGCGAAACCGATGGATCCATCCGAGTAAGCCACCTGGGTTGAGCCAGGATAGTTGAAGTCATTCAGTTCGCGCAGTTCGAGGTCGCTGTAGAAGCCGCCAAAGGTGGCGCGGATGCGATATTCGTTCGGCGTGTTGAACCGGAGCTCATGAGTCTGGATCTCGGTTTCCGTGCTCGAATTCACGTTAAGATTCGGCGCGTAGCACGTGCCTGACGGCGCGTTCGTGCCGGATGGGTAGCTCACATTATAGTCGCAGATATAGTAAGGCAGGTACTGAGCGACGAAGAGATAGTCGGAATAGTCGACCGTCTGGTCCGTGGTGCGTTCAGTAAAGGCGCCGGTATAGACGGCCTCAAGCGCGCCGAGGCGGCCTTCCAGCGTCCAGGCCGTGTTGTGATAGCTGTCTTCGAGTTCGTCATCGGTGAACCGGACGATGTCGTAATCGGCGAGATCGGGATCGGCAAAGAAGACGCCTTCGGAATCCAGGTTCTGCTGGGAGTGGGATACGCTGAGGCGCCAATCCTGATCGAACTCATAGAGGCCACTCAAACGGAAGCCCTGATAGCTCGTATCGTTGATATCGTTCTGGGCGATCGAGGCATTGTTGGCGGCGATGATGTTGACGCCCGACAGGTCGGCACCTGCCTGGAAACCGGCGCGGTTCGGCTGAACCACCGTGCCATTGTCGCGCACAGTGCCAGCAGGGCGGAAGCGACCTGACTCGGTGATGTCGAGCGTGCCGCCGACATTGTCGATATAGCCACCCTGGTTGTCGGAATAGACAACGCCGCGCAGTGCGAAATTGTCGGTAACCGGCAGGTTGATGACAGCTTCAACGCTGTTGCTCATCTCACCGCCTTCAGTGAACGAGGTCGATGCTTTCACTTTGGCTTCAAATGCGCCGAGGCGCGGCTTGTTGGTGATCAGGCGGACCGTGCCGGCCTGCGAGCTCGCACCGAACAGCGTGCCCTGAGGACCGGACAGGACCTCCACGCGCTCAAGGTCTGCTGCATAGACGTCGAGGTTGCGGCCAGGCTGCGACACCGGCTGCTCGTCAAGGTACAGGGCAACGTTCGGCGCGAGGCCGGCCACGCCAGCCGTGGTGAGGTTCGGCGTCGTCGAGGCGAGGCCGCGAATGTAGATCGTGCCCTGACCGGGGCCGGACCCACCGGCGGTCACGCCGGGCAGCTGGACGAGGTAGTCTGTGAAATTCTTGACGCCGAGATCATCAAGCTCGCTCTCTCCGAGAGCAACCACGGAGACGGGAATGCTCTGAGCCGTTTCCGTCCGCTTGGTGGCGGTCACGGTGACGGCCTTCAGGCGCCGGGTCTTGGCTTCCGGCGCAGCTGTGCCGTCCGGCGCCGGAGCCTGTGCCTGAGCCATCGGGGCAACAAGGCTCGCGATCGCAATAAGCGAAGCACCATACATCAAATTCTTCATAGAAATTCCCTTTTGGGTCGCGTTCCAACCGGATCGGCGTGCGCACGCGTGGTGCGACGTTCAAAGTTACGGTTGCTGGTTAGGCGCCGGGCTAGCGAATTATTACGATGATAGAAAGGTTTTTGCTGGCATTCGTGTACCGGAATACCTGAAGTGTTGCTCTGGTGCCTCTATCGCTGCCATTTTTGGCCTATTTCTGTCGAATAGACCGGTAACGCGAGAATCATAATTTTGATTAGCGACACAATTCCTGCAATAGGCGTGCATGACCAGTAATGTACCGACTGCCCCGACGACCCCCGACTCTGCTGAGCCCGCCCTGAATACCGAATACGATACCGATTATGAAATCGGGCAGGACAATATCGAAGTCCTCGGCCTGGACATCCACAACCCCGTCTTTTTCATGAGTGCGGGCCTCGTCATCTTCTTTTCCGTGGTGTCGCTGGTCTTTCCCGAGGCGACCAACCTGGCCCTTGCTGACGCGAAGACATGGACCCTTCAAAGCGCGGACTGGCTGTTCGCGATCACGCCTGTGATCGTGCTCCTGTTCTGCCTGTCACTGGCGGTCAGTCCATTGGGGCGGATCCGGCTTGGCGGGGCAGATGCGACGCCCGATTTCAAGATTCATTCCTGGATTGCGATGCTGTTTGCCGCCGGCGTCGGCATCGGTTTCATGTTCTACGGCTCTGCCGAGCCGCTGGCCTATTATACTGACTGGTTCGGAACCCCTCTGTCCGTCGCCCCCGGCACCCCTGCCGCCGAGCGGCTCGCCTTCAGCGCGACCATCTTCCATTGGGGGCTGGCGCCGTGGGCGATCTACGCGATTGTCGGCCTGGCGCTGGGCTTCTTTGCGCACAATAAAGGCCTGCCGCTGAGTATTCGCTCAGCCTTCTATCCCGTGTTGGGGGACCGCATCTTCGGGTGGCCGGGACATATCATCGACCTGTTTGCGGTTGTGTCGACGGTCTTCGGCCTGGCAACGACAATTGGTATCGGTGCGACCCAGGCGACGAGCGGGTTGGCCTACCTGTTCGGGTTCGAGCAAACGCGCCTTATCCAGATCCTGCTCATCCTGGCGATGACGGGCCTGGCGGTCCTGTCGGTGGTTCGCGGCATGGACGGCGGCGTCAAGCTGCTCAGCAACATCAATATGGGCGTTGCCTTTGCCCTGCTCATGTTCGTGGTGATCGCGGGGCCGACAGTCCTGATCTTCACAGGCATGGGGGAGAACCTTCTCAACTATGTCAGAGACACGCCCGCCCTGACCAATTGGGTCGGCCGGAAGGACATTATCTGGTTCCATGACTGGACGATTTTCTACTGGGCCTGGTGGATATCCTGGTCGCCCTTTGTCGGCATGTTCATCGCCCGCATTTCGCGGGGCCGCACGGTCCGGGAATATTTCGCAGTTGTTCTTCTGGCGCCCTTCACGATCTGCGTGGTCTGGTTTTCCGCATTTGGCGAAACGGCGATCGCGCAGCACAAATCGGGCGTCGGCGAGCTTGCCGGCGATATGACGAACGCCTCGATCACCCTGTTTGAAATGCTGCACGACATGCCGTTTCCAGAGGTGACGTCCGGTATCGCCATCCTGCTCCTGATCGTGTTCATCGTGACGTCAGCCGACTCAGGTGCACTCGTAATCGACACGATCACCAGCGGCGGAAAAGCAGACGTGCCGGTTGTCCAGCGCGTGTTCTGGGCCTGTATGCTGGGGGTCACGGCGTCTGCGCTGCTCTATGGCGGCGGAACGGACGTGCTCAGGTCCTTGCAGGCGGGCACGATTACGGCGGCGCTTCCGTTTACGGTGATCCTGCTTGTATGTTGTCTCAGTCTCTATATCGGCATGCGGGATGAGCACGAAAAGCTGAAAGAAAACGATGAGGCAGGCTGAGATGCTGCCGGTTCAGTTCGAGGCATCAGTCTGGCGAATATCTTCGTTCAATTCCGCCAGTTTCAGGCTCACTTCATAGGCCTTGCGCGTTTCCATGCTGGCCAGGATCAGGCCGGCTTGCTCGCTGCGCATGAGGCGCAGGAAACTGCCTGCGAAATCAGGGTCCATCTGGTTGAAAATCGCTGCAGCCTGGTCCGGCTTCATCGTGCCGTACATCCGGGCGAGATGTATCAGGTCTTCACCCGAAGCGGTCTGCATTTCCTTCCAGCGCGCCGCGAGTGTTTGCTGGAGCGCGTCCAGATCAGCGGCCCGGCGATCCAGTTCCTGCTGACGCGCCTGGAGCGACAATTCCTGATTCGTCAGTTCTCCGAACTGGGCTTCCATCGCTTTCTGGTCGCCCGCCAGCGCAGCCGCCGTATCTTCGGTAAAGCAGACTTGGTTGATCGGTTCGACTTTCACCGCCGCAGTCGATGCGTCGGTGGCAGGGTCAGCGCCTTCCGTCCCGGATTGTTCACCGGGGAGGGTCTCGCTCGCGATCGCAAAGCTGCTGGGCAGGAACCGGACGGCGGCGCCGATCGCGAACAGGAATCCGAGGGACAGGAGAACGTAGGATCCGCGCTTATCAAGTGTTTTCATGGCACTAGCCCACCCGATGCGGAACGGCTTTTTGCGTGACCCGAACAGGCGCCGCGGTATCTGGCACGTGACCTGCGGCCTCGGTCAAATCCCGCAGCCGTTGCATCAGCGTCGTCATTTCCATGATCCGGGTCTTCGATTGATCGAGGATGATCCGCATCATGATGCCAAGTTCTGTTTGTGTCGCGGTCACCTGGTCGACGGCATTTTGCTGCGTGGCTTCCAGCGATGTCTGCAGGGTCTCAAGTCGCTCACAGGTCTGGTTGGCGTCTTGCAGCAGGCTCGACAGCCGAACGGCCATTTCCCCGACATGCGACCGCGTCTCCTGTGTCGAGTTCGACATCGCCGCGATGGATTTCGACATGGCCATGATGGTTGCGCCAAGTCCGTCCTTCGTGTTCTGCAGCGCCTTCAGGCGCCGATTGAGCACGAAGCAATATACGCAGGCAGCGAACGACACCAGGACGATGGCAATATCTGTGGGTTCAAAATTCATCGGCTCACCTCAACAGGAATTCGGTGATCAAGACACCATCGGACACGTTGCCGCCCAGGACGAGCTGTGAACGGCGGTCCAACTGGTCCCGCATGTGGGAATAGAAACCGGGATTTTCGAAATCGCTGAGTTCAACAGAGCGAAGATAATTTGTGAAGGCATCGATCAACACAGGTTCCGCGTCGTTCACTGTCGTCACGTCTCCACTGTCAGCGATGATCGCGACTTTCATCTTGAGATAACGCGTCGCGGGGGCGCTTCCGATCGTAATGAGTATATCTCGCAATTCGACGTAAGACTGGTTGGGCTTGATGGCTGATTCAGTATGCGTAACTGATTCGTCCGCTTCGCACACCGCGACTTCGGCCGCGGGAGCAGGCGAGAGAAAATAGACCGTTGCAAACGAAGTGGCGATAGCGCCAACAGCAAGCAGCGCGAGACCCAGAATTCCGCCGCCTGCTTTCGCTGCGGCCGGCGCCGACTCTGGTGCTGCGTCATCGGCAGCTTTTGCGCCCTTGCCCTTCGCCATGTGAACCCGATTCAGACTTAAAACCCCACAACGCTGTTAATCAAATGTTGGGGTAAAGGAACCGTTAACAATTACCCGCTTAATTTTAACCATTGCAGTAATGCTGCCATAAACAGAATTGCCGGGTCATGAGTTTCATCGCTACCTTGAGAACGCTGCCATTGCAGCGGCAACTGATGTTGGCGTTTGCCATACTGGGGGTCACGCTTGCCATGACGTTCCTCGTACGGGGCGCCATGCAACAACCGATGACACTGCTCTATTCGGGTCTAGAGCCAGCCAGCACAGGCGAAATCATCGACGAACTCGAAAAGCGGGGCACCCAGTACGAAATACGGGGCGATGCCATTTTCGTCGGGCAGAAGGACCGCGATTCCGTCCGGTTCTCGCTCGCGCAAGCGGGCTTGCCGCAGCAATCCGTTCAGGGCTACGAACTGCTTGACGAGGTTAACGGCTTCTCCGTGACGTCCGAAATGTACAATGCCGCCTACTGGCGCGCCAAAGAGGGCGAACTAACGCGTACTATCCTGGCGATTCCGGGGGTTCAGTCTGTCCGCGTTCATATCGGCGCCAGCCTTCGGTCCGGATTTGCGCGATCGGAACCCAAACAGACGGCGTCTGTGACGATCGCCGCTGCCCGCGACCTGTCCGGCGCACAGGCGCAAGCCATCCAGTATCTTGTCGCGCTGGCTGTTTCGGGACTGAGCCCGGACGAAGTTGCCGTGATCGACTCGAAAAAGGGCATTCTTGCCGGACCAGGCGCCGACTCCGCTGATAAGCCGGGCCTCAAGGCGGAAACACAGGAAGGCATGCTCGAACAGAAAATCCGACGCCTGTTGGAAGCGCGCGTCGGACCGAACAATGCGCGTGTTTCGGTGTCCGTCGATGTCAGCCACAAGCGCCAGGTGACGTCAGCCGTCATGTTCGATCCGGATTCGCGGGTCGTTCGTAGTCGCTCGAGCGGCGATGTCAGCGAATCCAGCGGCGGGACGTCAGCGGGCATTACGGCAGCGAGCAATCTTCCGCAGGAGAGTGGACAATCGGGCGGATCATCCAACAGCACGGCTAGGAACTCGTCCGAAAATGTATCTTACGAGATCAACGAGACACGGACTGAAACCGAGACAATGCCCGGCGCCGTTGAGAGAATTTCAATCGCGGTTCTCCTCAATGACCAGGTTCTGGGTATCGATCCGGCGGCTGCTGATGCGGCGGCGGTGACCGAACAGATGATTGCAGATTTCAAGCAGCTGATCATTTCGGGCGCCGGTCTGGATACGAGTCGGGGAGACGATCTGACGGTGGAGATCATGCCGTTCCAGCTGCCCGAAGTCGCAGAAATGGTGGAAGCACCCAGCCTGGTCCAGCAATTGACCGAGCGCTATCTATGGTCCGGCGTGAAGATTCTCGTCCTGGGTCTTGTCGTCATCGTCCTGGCGTTCGGTGTGATCCGGCCCCTGCTCAGCCAGAACGGAAACGCACAGTCCGGAGCTGCGGGCGATGATTTCTTCGCCGCTGGCGGAGGCGTCGGAGGGCCCGATCCCTTCGTTTCCCTCAAGGACTACACGATGGGGCGCCAGGATGACGCCGCCGCGATCCTTCAGGAATGGCTGAACGAAGACCGGAAGGCCGCCGTCAATGAGTGAGGCATTCCTCTCCAACTTGCCCCGCTTCGATAGCGCCGCCCCGCCGCCGACTTCCAGTTCTCGCCGGTTGTTGTTGGGCCAGATGCCCGTCGAAGAGGCGGCGAAGGACCCGGCTCAGGAACCCGTCGTCCCTGCCTCGGCGAAAGAGGCTGACACTGCCCAATCCGCATCGGGTCGCGTTCCGGAATTCGCCGAGATCGAGATAATGCTTACTGCGCTGTCCGAGACAATCGAGCGGCTGGAGCGGGAATCGCGTGATCGGACGGTCAGCGTGACGCAAACAATCGCGTCGAGACTGTTCCCGGAACTGTCCAGACTGTTTCTTGCGGAAGAGATTGGACGGCATCTGCCGGGCATGATTCCGACTGCGGCTCCGGCCGTTGAAATCCGCGCGCAGCCGGCGCTACTGGAGAAGCTTCGGGACGTTGTCGAAAAAACAACGTCCCTGTCAGAGCGCTGTTCTGTCGTTCCAGCGGAAACACCTGACGATGATCAGGTCCGTGTTTCCTGGGAAACTGGGGGCCTGACATTTGATTTTGACGGCCTGCTGAATGCATGCCTCGCCCAGTTGGAACCATCCTCAGCCATGATTGAAGAGTAGAAGCATGTCCAATCCCGAAAAGACCCCTCAGGCGCAGGCCGATGCAGACCGCCGGGACGATTCCGATGCGAACAAATATCGCCGCTCGATTTTCGATGTGCAGGTCATGCTGACCGTATCGATCGGACAGGCGAGACTGAGCGTCTCAGATATCCTGGAGCTGCGACCGGAATCGGTCGTGCCGTTGACCTCACGCATCGATGATCCGGTGGAACTGGCAATCGACAACAAGATCATCGCCCGCGGCGAGCTTGTCGAAACAGAGGATGGATCGCTCGGGGTAAAGATCACCGAGTTGGAAGAGCAGGCCAGCGATGCCCTTGGCTAGGATTGGCGGCGCAACCCGTTTTCTCATTATTCTCCTTGCTGCGTCGGTGTGCCTTGTGTCGGCCGCTTACGCGCAGGGCGTACCGGCAGAGCCGATTGCTGCCGGGCTGAACGACGTGCTCAACGGGGCGGGTGGCGGGCTCAGCCGTTCGACCATACAGCTATTCCTGCTTGTATCGGTTTTGAGCCTGGTGCCGGCGATCGCCATGATGGTGACCTGCCTGCCATTCATGGTCATTGTCTTTTCGTTCATGCGCCAGGCGATTGGTGTGCCACAGGCCCCGCCGAACATGATGATTATGGCTCTGGCCATGTTCCTGACCTTCTTCATCATGGAGCCGGTCTTCATGGCCGCGTGGGAGTCGGGCATTTCCCCCTACATGGATGGCGTCCTGACGGAAGAACAAGCATGGGTTCAGACAACCGACCCGTTCCGTGAATTCATGATGCGCCGCGTCGAGCCGACGACGATTGATGTCCTGGGCGACGCGGTGAACCGCCCGGTCGCGGAAGGCGAAGCGCCATCCTTCTCGCTGCTGGCGACGGCATTCATGTTGTCTGAGATCAAACATGCTTTCCAGATCGGCTTTGTCATCTTCCTGCCCTTCATGGTGATCGATCTGGTCGTGGCATCGGTTCTGATGGCCGTGGGCATGATGATGGTGCCCCCGACGGTTGTTTCCTTGCCCTTTAAGCTTGGATTCTTCATTTTGGCAGATGGTTGGCTCAAGGTCACCGAAGCGGTGTTAAGAGGATATTCGGGATGAGTACGCAACCCAAACCCACCGCGGCCTCAGGGCTTACGCTGCGGGGTGCCGAAACCGCGCGCCCGGCCGTAAGCAAGTCGAATATTACGCCATCGCAGCGCGCTGCGGTAATCATCACCATGCTGGGTGACGGCGCCGCCAAGCCGATCGTCGAAAAGCTGGATGACACCGCAATGGTGAAGATCGCGGAAGCGTTGCAGGACCTGTCCTTTGTCACGCGCGACGAGATGATCATGATCGCTATCGACTTTCTTTCGCACCTTCGGCACTCGAATGGTGCATTGCGGGGCGGCAGGGAAAAGGCCCGCGAGGTGCTCACCGGTGTTCTCGACGCCGAGCGCCTGAGTTCGATCCTTGGAGATGCACCGACTGAAATTGCGACACCCACGACAAAAGCGGCGAATGAGACTCCCTGGACGCGGCTCGCAAAGAGCGATCCGAAGAAAATTGCCAGCTACCTGGAGGGACTGACCCCGAACATCATCGCGCTGATCCTGCGCAAACTCGACGTTTCGATTGCGTCCGACGTGCTCAATCACATGGAAGGCGACAAGCTCGGGCCTGCAATGGGCTTCATGGTCGAAAGCCAGGCCGACGATCCCGGTATCGACCAGGTGCTCGCACGAATGATCGAGCTGGAATTCCTGAACGCGACGCAAGAGGAACTCGGTGGAAACGATGAACATCTGGCCGATATTGGAGAGCTGCTCAGCCTGATCCCTGCCCAGAAACGCGACGACCTCGTCAAGTTCCTGGAGGGCAAGTATGAGGACAAGTACAAGCAGATCCAGCAGTCAATGTTCACGATTGAGGGGCTTCCGGACATGCTGCCGTCCACGGCGGTGCCGACCATATTCCGCGAACTGGATGAAGAAGCGACGCTGAAGCTGATGGGCAGCCTGAGGGGGGGCAATGACGCGGTGTCAGAATTCCTGTTCAAGAGCATTTCGCCACGTCTGGCCGAAAAGCTTCGCGATCAGCTGACGGAGTTCAAGGACCTGTCGCAGACACAGATCGACATCGTTCACCGGGATTTCCTGGCCCTGCTGATGAAGTTGAAGCGTGGCGGCCAGATTGAACTGGTCAAGATCGAGACCGAGGACGCAACTGCGGCCGCCTAGCGCCAATCGGGAATTCGCTGGTTTTTCGGCGCCGGATCGTTCAGCGGACAACCAGTTCAGCGTGAATGGCGCCGGCCGTTTTCATCGCGCGAATGATGTCCGCCATCTCCTGGGGCGATACGCCCAGAGCGTTCAGGCCCGCAATCAATTGCGACAGCGATACATTCGGCTCCATCAGTGCGATATTGCCGCTGCCGGTCTGACCGATGGTGATCTGCGAACGAGGCAGGGTGACTGTCTCTCCATCAGAGAACGCGTTGGGCTGGGATGCGACCGGGGATTCGACGATCTTGATCGAGATGTTGCCCTGCGCAATCGCCACTTTCGATATTGTGACGTCCTCGCCTAGCACGATCGTGCCAGACTTTTCGTCGATCACGATGCGTGCCGGGGTCGAGACCGTGACGAGCAGGTTTTCGATACTTGCCAGCACGCGGGCAGGGGAGTCGGAAATGGTCTGCAAGTCCAGGTCGACGGTGCCAGAATCGCGCATGGACGCGATTTTCGCGCCGACTGCATTATTGATGGTATCCGAGATGCGCGCTGCTGTCGTGAAGTCTGGACTGCGCAGGGCCAGTGTCACCGATTCGCGCTGGTTGAACGCGTAGTTTATCTCCCGCTCGATCCGCGCCCCATTGGGAACGCCGCCCGTCGTGGGAGATCCGCGCGAAACGCTGGCGCCGGCAGCCTGCACGTCGATACCACTCACAACGATGCTGCCCTGTGCGACAGCGTAAACCTCGTTGTCTGCGCCTTTCATTGGCGTCAGGATCAGCGTGCCGCCTTTGAGGTTTTTTGCGTCGCCAATCGACGCGACGGTCACATCAATTGTCGATCCGTTCCGGGCAAAGGATGGAAGTGTCGCTGTCACAAGTACGGCGGCCACGTTCTTTGGCTTGATGTCTTCGCCCTGCACGTTCACGCCAAGTCTCTCGAGCATGTAGGACAGCGAGTCCTCGGTGAACGGTGAATTCTTGACCGAGTCGCCTGTGCCGTTCAGGCCGACGACAATACCGTAACCCACAAGGTCGTTCTCCCGCACGCCTTCGACATCAACAATATCGCGGATGCGCGGCTGCGCCAGGCTTGGTGCGGGGAGGGTGACGAGAACTGCCGAAAGAAGGGCAATGAACCGTGTGGACCACTTCATGGCGTTACCTTAAATAATTCAGCAGGCTGAGATTGGCCAAGCGTGACGTGAGAAGATAAGATGCTTCGAGATTTCCTTCCAGCTCACGCAATTCCGACGCGGCTTCGTATTGGTCGCGCGCAGTCGTCTCGTTGAACGCTGCTGTCAGCACTGTTTCTTCAACGTCCAGAGATTCCTTGTGCCGTGCAACCTTGGCCTGGGAAATGCCGACTTCTGCGCGCGCATTGGTCAGTGCAGTTTGTCCGTACGCCAAGGTTTCAGCTGCCGTGTACAAGGATTGGCTGCTGCCCGCGAGCACGGGAAGCGCTTCATCGGGACCCGCCAGGGCCATAACAGCCAGCCCGGACACAATTTGAATGATGTGGGGATCGGTGCCTGTTACGGCCTCCGGATCGGAGGAGGTGTCGGTGCCGCTATAAATATTCTGGCGCCAGCCGCCACCGGGCGTATTAAAATAAGTGTCCAGCGATGCGGCAAAATCGTCAGCATCGACCGCTGTAGAAGCAATCAGGCGTATGTCTGCAAGCAGGTCTTCGACAGGCGCCAGGGGCGGTGTGGATGTATTGTCGCCTGAAAACAGGAAGCGTTCGCCATAGCGCGTATTGAGCACGGAAAAGGTCTCTTCAAGCGCCGCTCTGGAATCGCGTGCTGCTGCTGTCTTGGAGGCATAATCATCGGAACTCGCTGCGGCTTGCATGCGCGCTGCCAGTCCGCTGGTCCGATCCTGGACGACCCCCAGGCTGCTTTGTGTGATGTCGAGCCGACCTGCGCGGAGTGTCAATTGGGAGCGCTCAAGCGAAATGTCGTCCAGCGCCTTCTTGCCCAGCATGGCGTGGCTGATACGGCCTGATAAATGGGCTGTGAGATCGGAATATCGTCCCGTGACAGCTTCCTTGGAGGTCGTCGTGAGCCGGTCACGCAGTGAGACGATATCCTGGCTCAGGCCGGATTTCGGGATGTTGGTGTTCGTAAAAGACGGAATGCGCAACATGTCAGATCTCCATCAGCCGGTTGATCATCTGGCCAGCGATCTCGATGACGCGGGCGTTAGCGGCGTAAGCCTGCTCGATCAGGATCAGGTCTTGCATTTCCGAATCAATGTCGACTCCGGTTTCGGATTGCTCAGCCGTTTTCAGCATCGTGTGCTGCGCAGTCGTTGATGAAAGGATGCCTTCGTTCTGCAGCCGCTTTTGTCCCGCCAGTGACGCAAACTGGGCTGCCATCTCGGTCGACGAGAAAGAGCCTTGAATACCGTTCGAACTGATCGGGGAGACCAATTTAATCGCCCCAAGCATGTTGTTGAGAATTGTCGAATCGCCTGTCGGACCTTGCGCGACAGCGCCAATTCCGTCTCGCAGGCGCCAAGTGGCGCCGCCCTGCGCGGGGTCGATAGCGGCATTGATGGCAATCCGCGCAGCCAACCCCGGATCGCCGGTTCCCGTTGAGTCTACGAATAGGCCCGGATCTCCGGGTGTCTTGGTCGGATCGATCGCATCATTGGATAGCCTGGAGATAAAGTCACCTGCCAATGTGTCCAATTGTGCGCTGAACGTCGGCAGGTCCTGGTCTCTCAATGTGAAGAGAGCACCGAACAAGCCACTTGATACGGCGCCGTACGATGACGAGCCGGGCGTGAGGGATATCCCGTCAACGGACAGTCCGGAAAGTGCCCCATTTTCGACCGTTTGATCCGGGCCGAATGACGATGATGTATTGAATTCGACTTGCCTGGCTGTTCCGGCCAGCAGAAACACGCCTTCCGGTGTGACCACGTCGATCATGCCGTAGTTCCGGGGCACAGCCTGGACTGGAAGATATTCGGAAATTGTGTCGAGGACGCGGTTGCGCTCATCGATCAGGGCGGCCGCCGCGCCTGTGGTTCTGTCCATGCCGGAAAGTTGGCCGTTCAATGTCTCGATCGTTTTCAGCGCGGAATTCACGATGTCCCGACCCTGGCCGATTTCCCTGTCAGCTTCCGTGCGGAGACTGACGGCCATTTGGGACAGGTTGTGGAATTCGTTGACGATCGCATTGGCCGAGCTCAGCACCGCTGACGCGTCTGCACCAGACTCGGGCGATAGCGCGAGATTCGACAGGGCGGATTCGAAATCGCCAAATGATTTGAAAAGGCCGGTACCTTCGGCGGTGTCGCCGACCATGGATGAAATCGTCCGCCAGGTCGACGAGAGCACGTCTGCCTGAGCCAGATCGCTGGTCAGGTTCCGTCGTTCTGTTGTGAGAGCCTCGTTCTGGGAACGGCCAATGCCGTCGGACCGGACGCCGGCCGTGCTTCCGGCAAGGACGTTTTCCGATACTTGAACAGATCGCCGGACATAGCCGGGCGTCGAGGCATTCGCGACATTGGTCGCAACCATGTCGGCCCTCAGACTGGTGATCTGAAGGCCGGAACGGGCCGAGTTTATTGCACTGGATAGGGACACTTAGCCGACCGCCTTCTGGCGCTGGAAATTAGCGCTTGAGATTTGTGGTTTCCTGCAACATTTCGTCCACCGTCTGGACGATCTTGGCATTGGACGAGTACGCCCGCTGGGTTTCGATCAGATCGGTGAGTTCTGCTGCGATGTCAGTCGTCGACTCCATCAGGGAGAAGCCCGAAATCCCGCCAACGGGACCAGCGCCCGCATTCCACAAGTAGAGACTGCCGCTCGATGCTGAGATTGCAAACGCCTGCGCATCAAGGGCATTCAGGCCATTCATGTTTGGCACATCGCCAACCGGGATCTGGTACAATGTGCGGCGCAGACCCGTATCGTAGACCGCCTGAAGGTATCCATTGTTGTCGATTTCAACCGAACTGAGGTCGCCAATCGGACCGCCATCCTTCGTCACGGCGGTTGGAGAGAACGGCGCCGCCAGCTGGGTAACGCCCGCGCTGTCATTGATGCGTCCGACATAAACTTCGACCGGGCCGTGGGGAAGGGTCAGCGCAAGATTGCCGGTCGCTGGGTCATAGGTCGCGCCGCCGCCAGCCGTAGCTGTCAGGATGCGCCCGCCGGATGCAGCCGTATCGCTAAATTCGAGAGCCAGGGTTCCGATGGAAACAGCCGGATCGCCAGCGCTGTCAAAAATGTTCACGTTCCACTGGTTGCTGGCGCCGCTCGCTGGAACGGTTGGGGTGAATTGGAATGTCAGGGAGTTCGCGCGGCCAAGGTTGTCGAAATATTCGACCGGAAGATTATAGTCACCCGTCGTCGCGCCAGAGATCGTGGCATCGGCCGGCAGGTTGATTCCAAGGTCAATCGTGCTGGTGGGGGTGGCAGTGAACTGCGATGTCGCGATGTTGACCGGCGAGAGATTGATGCCGCTGTTGCGGCTCACATTGCCGATATCGCCCGTGGAATCGGCCGGCCAGCCAAGCAGGAACAGGCCGCTTTGCGTCCGCAAGTTGCCGTTCTGGTCGGCGTAGAACGAGCCGGTCGGCAATAGCTGCAGTTCCCGCGACGATGGCGAGGCATTCAAGCCGGATTCGTTGGTTACCGGGAACAGTCCCCGGCCTGCGACCGCGATGTCAGTGGCGCTGCCTGTCGAGACCAGCGAACCAGTTGTCGCGATGTCCTTGAATGTATCAACCCGAACGCCGCCTGCAGAGTAAGATGACGAGCGTTGCTGAAGCACCATGCTCGAAAAGTCGACCTGACTGCGCTTGTAGCCTGCTGTCGAAGAGTTCGCGATATTGTCTGAAATGGTCGAAAGGCGAGCGGCGTTGACGTTCAACCCCATGACGCCTGCATTCAGGGACGATGAGATACTCATTTTGGTTGCTCCTGCAAAGTAGTGCTACCAAAATTAGGTTCAGATAGTTAATGAGCGGATAACTCTTTGCCCACGCGCTGTTAACGGGTTAGTATCGTAATCGATATACGGCGATTTTGAGCTGCAGACGGACTGTCTTCGACCAGAGGGTCAGTATCTGCCTTTCCGGAAACTTCAAGAATCCGGCCTGGGTCGAGGTGAGATTCCAACAGCAGTTTGCGCGCGGCATTTGCCCGGTCAGAAGACAGGTTCCAGTTGTCATACGTCGCGCCGTTTCGATAACTCAGGCTGTCAGTATGTCCAACAATCTTGATGTTGTTTTCGAATGTGGCGAAGGAATTGGCGACGAGATCAAGCATGTCACTCAAAAGGGTTGATGGCACGCTTTGCCCGACAGGGAACAGGGGCGCGTCCTCTGAATCGGTTATCTCCAGGACAATGCCTTCCGGGGACATCTTGATAAGCATGTGCTCCGACAGGCGGCTGCCTTCCTCGGTCAGCGATTGCTTCAAAGTCTCGAGTTCCTTGGAGATCGCTGCTTCCTTGGCGGCGTCAGCTTCCTTCTTCCCTTCGAATGCAGAGGAGCTGGGGTGGCGCTCCGATGCGCCGGTGCCGTTCTTGGCGTAGGTTTCCTCGGTCATGATGGAGGAGCCGTTCAGGCCGTCAGAGCCGCCGCCCGAAATTCTGGAAATGGGAATCGTGGGACTGAAATAGTCAGCCAGGCCTTTGCGCTGCTCTTCCGTCGTCGCGTTCAGCAGCCACATGAGCAGGAAGAACGCCATCATGGCCGTCACGAAGTCGGCGTATGCAACTTTCCACGCACCACCATGATGCCCGTCAGCTTTTACGACTCGGCGTCGCTTGATGATGATCGGCTGAACGATTGCAGCTTGTTGGATTTCCATAAGTCCCACCAGGTTATTCGATGGGGCATGACTACCAAAAAGCCATGAAGGATCATTGCTTATCCAAACCTTAAGTTTGGGTAGTTGCGTTAATGCTTTTTCAATGGATCGGACACCATCTGGAAGGGATTAACAATACTTCAACGATAGGTGATTCGTGTCTGCGGTTCTGCGAAAAAAGATAGATTCAGGGGCCGGTGTGCCCCCGTCGATTCTGCAGATGCAGGAGTTTTGGACGCAATTGGTGTCCAGGACTGAAGACTGGGCGACGGACGCATTTGACCTCGAAAGTCAGCCGAGCCTATCCAGTCGCCGGGTCGTGAGCGGACGCGTGGCGGCCGGCATCGCGGACAATCCGTTTACCATGTTTTTTGCCTCAGACGTATCGCCAGGGCTTTGCGCTGTCGCCTTCGATGCTGCCTGTGCGGTCCGGTGCGCTGCAATCCGTCTGCGCCAGGATCCGTCGAGTCTCGAAGACGCTTCCCCACTGTTTCTCAAGCTACTTAGCGAGCAGCCAACGATCGCGCTCTGGCAGCGATTGGCAGAAGGGTTGACCGGACATGACGCGCGTTCACGCGATGACCCACAATCCGATGCCGCAGCAATTGCGGGTGGGTTCGCCGATGCAAGCCGGTATCTGAAGGTCGAGCTCACGCTCACGCTCGACGGCCAGCCCGCAGTGGTCACATGCCTGTTCGAAGTCGACTATTTGCAAACCTATGCGCGAAATGATGTGCGCCGGAGCGCCGACCTCAAGGCCCAGGCATGCTCGCAGAGCCCGAAATCCTTGAGCGACAGCGTCAAGGCGTCCGCCATTTCCCTTGATGCTGTCCTGGACAGAATGATGCTTACGATCGGTCAATGTTCACGGCTGGAAATCGGAGACGTGCTGCCGTTGGCCAGTGCCGATGCGGGGCGTTTGTCGCTTTGCGCAGAGACCATTCACGGAAGTGTAGATATTGGAACCGGAGAACTCGGAGTCTGGAAGCGGCAGCGTGCGGTAAAACTTCACACACCGGTATCCGAGAGTTTTGCCAGGGCAATAAGATAGGCTTTGAGATCGCCACCAACAGTATGTTGGGGTTAAGGGAGTTTTTTGGTGAACGCAATTTTGGGCTTGATCATCACGGTCGTGATGGTCTTTGGCGGCTACCTGCTTGCCGGCGGCAAGATGGGGATCATCACCCATTCCCTTCCTTTTGAGGGAATGATGATCGGTGGCGCAGCCTTGGGTGCGTTCCTGGTTGGCAACGACATGAATACGGTCAAGCACACTGGCGGCGACGTGGTGTCGGTCTTCAAGGGCGCCAAATGGAAGAAGACGGATTATCAGGACCTGCTGTGCCTGATGCACGAACTGCTTAACCTGATGAAGCAGAACCCCGTCGAACTGGAAGCGCATATCGAAGCGCCCGGGGAATCGAGCATATTCACCAAATATCCAAAAATCCTCAAGGATCATTCCGCGATCGAGCTGATCTGCGATACAATCCGTTCAATGATCATGAACTTCGACAATGTTCATCAGGTCGAAGAGTTGCTGCAGAAGCAACTGGACCAACTCGCCGAAGATAAACTTCACGGATCGCACGCCCTTCAAAACATGGCAGACGCCCTTCCGGCGCTGGGTATCGTCGCTGCGGTTCTCGGCGTCATCAAGACGATGGCGTCGATCGACAAGCCGCCGGAAATTCTCGGCGGTATGATTGGCGGCGCCTTGGTCGGCACGTTTCTCGGTGTCTTTCTCGCTTACGGCCTTGTCGGTCCGTTCGCCAAAAAGGTGAAAGATATCAGGACTGAGGAGCATGCATTCTACTCGATGATCGGCGAGATACTCGTATCGAACCTGTACCTGAATCCGGTGAGCATCTGCGTGGAAGTTGCGCGGCGGCATGCGCCGTCCCGCGTGAGGCCGTCGTTTGATGAAGTGGAACAGGCATTGAGAGAGGCGAAAAAGGCGGCATGAAACGCTATCCCGCAATCCTTGTTCTCAGCCTTTGCCTGGTTCCCCAGGCGATGGCGGCTGGGCCGGATTCAGCGGCGACGGAAAAATCGACACGCAAGTCAAATCTCTCGTCTGATCTTGATTCCTTCGTGCGCGGAGCGATCAACGAAGGCCTGCTGACGCCCGCTGGCGAAGGCCATCCAGAGCCTGCCGGACCGTCCGGGCGCGACGGCGCTGTGTCGTTGCCGGGACCCGACCCGATCAAGGTTCAGGCCCCCGTTGCAGAAGAGCGGTACAGTGCCTGCGACAGGCCCTACGCGCTGGACTTTACGGACGTTCAGACGATCGGACGTTACCAGGAAATATATCCGGTCCGCGAGAAGGTCGGTGCTACCACGGATAAATCGGCGCTGCCTGATGCGCTCAGCGAGATGGCCAAGGCGTATATTGCCCTCGGACTCTACCCTGAAGCCATAATGAGCCTGAAGCGCACCCCGGGCCCGGATATTGCGCCATACCGAAAACTGGCAATGCTGATGGAAAACCGCACTAAGCCAGATGTTCGATTTTTCCAGGAGATGGCGTCCTGCCAGAAAGATTCGGGACTTTGGCTGGCCCTTGCTCAACTTGTTGCCGGACAGGCCGAGGGCGCGCAGACTCTGCAGGACTCGCTTTCCGGGTTCCGCAAGCTGCCTCTCCAGCTTCGGATTGACTATGCGGCTCTCAGCATCCCGGAGCTGGAACGTATTGGCGAAAAGGCGCTGGCGAGAAAACTGATGGCGGACTTTGACGAGGCGCAGGTGGCGAACTCTTCGGAACTGCGCTTCGTGAGCGCGCTGGTCAGGCTGGATAGTGGGGATTCTGCCGCAGAGCGGACGGTCGTCGAATTTCTCGACCATCCGCAATTTCAGGAACCGGCACTGGCAGCCATGCTGCGTCGAAATCAGACCATGGATCCCGCCTACCAAGAAATTTTGCTCGGTGATCTGATGCAGAAATTCGGCCAGGATTCGAATAACGACAAGGACCTCGCGGCAAGCCTTCAGTTTGCGCTTGGAGAGTTGAGTGCCCGCTCCCGCTATCAACCGATCATGGATCTTGCAGAAATGCCTGCACTCCAGAACCCGGAAGCGCAGGCAGAAGTACGGCGGCAACTCGTGTCGAGTCTCGACCGCGATCTGGGCGGAGATGATCCATTGCGCAATCTTGCAGCGATCAGCGCCCTCGCCGCTGAATCCGGATTGCTTGACAAGGAACCGAGCAGGGACCGTCTTTTCAAGACGGCGACCGAGCGCGCCATCCATTTCGGGTTTGGCGCTATGGCCAGCAATCTCTCTGCCAAAACCGCGACGGATGAGACGATGAGCCTGCAGATCGCTACGCTCGCGTTCCGGCGTCAGGACTATAGTGAAGTCTACGCGCTCGCCGACAGCCATCCTCGCGATAGCGGCATCAATGTTCTGGCCGCCAAGAGTGCAATCAAGCAACAAAACCCGGCAATGCTCAGCAAGATCGAGAGCCGTTTGTCCCTGCAGCCAGACGCTATCCTGGCACTGATCGAGCAGGATGCTGTATCGGGTCACTGGATCGTGTCGGAGCGGGTATATGCGGCTGCCGATCAGCTTACGGGCGATGATCACGAGCAACGTGTTGCACGTGTGGCAAGTTTGAAGCGGGCGGCTCAAGGCGACGAAATGCCAGCCGGGCCGATGTCGATCGCGCGTGTGACCGAATTGCTCAGTTCCACGCCGCCCGCGTCAGCGCCATCCTCAAGGGGGAGCAACTAATGTCCAATGCGATCTACGCCACACTCGCGCGTCAGCAGGGCCTCATGCAGGAAATGCAGGTTGTCTCCAACAACCTCGCGAATTCGAGTACGACAGGGTACAAGACAGACAAAGCCATCTTTGCCGAGTATCTCGTCGCCTCGGGGCCGGGGGAGCTGTCGCTCTCCATGGGCGCACTGGCCGGACATTCTTTCGAAATGGAGCAGGGTGGCTTGAACGTCACCGGCGGCCAGTTCGATCTTGCGGTCCAGGGGGACGGTTTCTTCTCAGTCGAGACACCGCAGGGAACGCGCCTTACGCGCGCGGGACATTTCCAGCTCTCATCCGAAGGCACGCTGATCGATACGATTGGCAACAATGTGCTCGGTGCCGGAGGCGGTCCGATCAACATTCCTCCCGAGGCGAGGCAGGTCTCCATATCCGGTGACGGTACGATCTCGGTCGATGGGGAGCAGCTTGAGCAGATTGGTATCGTGACGGCTGACGGCACGCTCATGCGCGACTCAAACACTTATTTTTCGGCCCCAGGCGGCTTCCGGAATGCGACGGACTTCAGCGTGGTTCAGGGTGCTCTGGAGCAGTCCAATGTATCGCCGGTCCTAGAAGTCGCCCGGATGATTGAAGTCCAGCGAGCCTATGAGGCCGGACAAACGCTTCTTGAGCGCGAAGACCAGCGCATAGGACAACTCATATCGACTGTTCGCGAACGATAGTCGCGAAAACTGAACGAAGGAGACGAACATGAAATCACTACAGATCGCCGCGACGGGAATGGCCGCGCAGCAGTTGCGTGTCGACGTCATCTCAAACAACATCGCCAACATGAGCACAGCCGCATATCGACCGCGTGTCGCTGAGTTTTCTGACCTGATGTACCAGCAATACCTGACCCCGGGCACGATTACGTCCCAGGTCGGAACGGTCGTGCCGGCAGGCATTCAGATCGGTACGGGTGTCAGGCCATCAACGGTCTCCATGCAGATCATCCAGGGCTCCCTGAAGGAAACCGGATCGGACCTCGATCTCGGGATCGATGGCGCCGGGTTCCTGGAAGTCACTTTGCCATCAGGCGAGTCGGCCTATACGCGTGACGGCAAGCTCAATCGTAGCGCGGAAGGCGAGATGGTCACGATGGACGGCTATCCACTGGCCGACGGCATCACGATACCGACCGACGCAAAAAGTATCTCAATCAGCCGGGATGGCGAAGTTGTTGCGTATTTCGACGACCAGCCAGCTGGGCAGGCCATCGGTTCGATACAACTCGTCCGCTTCGTCAACGAAAAGGGCCTCGAGGCCATGGGCGATAACCTGTTTCGGGAAACTGCTGCGTCAGGTACGCCCACGCAGGTGGTCGCGGGCACCGAGGGCTCAGGCTTTATTCGGCAGGGCTATCTCGAAGAATCTGGCGTTGATGTGGTCAAGGAGATTTCAGACCTCATCGAGGCGCAACGCGGCTATGAGCTGAATTCGAAAGTGATTACCGCTTCCGATGAAATGCTCGCCGCCACAACGCGGTTGAGGTAGCAGACATGATCATTCTGATCGCACTTGGATTTGGTGCCATCGCGACAGTCACCGACGCGTCGTCGCTCGTTGCTGCCGAAGTCATTCGTGCCGGCGATCGGGTCTCGGCGGCCAATGCGGTCACAGATGCCGGATCGGTAGCCGATGCCGAAGAGTCGCTCCTTGGCCGGGAAGTGCGCCGCACGATCTATGCCGGCCAGTCGATTACGGCCGATAATACGCGTCCGCCCATGCTCGTGAAGCGGAATCAGATTGTAACGCTGAAGTATATCAACGGCGCCCTTGAAATCACGACGACCGGCCGGGCCTTGGGCGAAGCGGGTCTCAGCGAAACCGTGAGTGTCCTCAATCCCGACTCGCGGCAAATGGTCCAAGGGATCGTTCAGGAAGGCGGATGGGTGCTGGCACAATGAAGATGTTATTCTCGACGACAATGCTCGCGACAGTTCTCACGGCGTGCGCAAGCGGATCGCATTCCGGAACTGAAGTTGAACACGCGGTCTATTCCGAGTGGGCAACACCGGTCGCCGAACTGGATTCAAGCAGGGACCCCAATCCATCCTTATGGGCGACCTCGCCGAATGCCCTGCTCAGCATGCGGCGTGCCAAGGAAGTCGGGGACCTGTTGACCGTGGTTGTGGAAATGAACGATCAGGCCAGCCTCAAGAGTTCTCTCTCCCGAAGCCGGGATTCCAGTGAGGACTTCAGCGTCGATGCGCTGTTCGGACTGCCCGACGTAGTCAATCGGGCACTGCCGGGTTCAGCCAGCGTTTCGCCTGCCGTGGACTTCAACCGAAATTCCAGTCTCAACGGCAGCGGTGCCGTCAACCGCGCCGAGAAGATCGCGTTCACGCTTGCAGCGCGCGTTGTCGGTCTTGAGCCGAATGGCAACCTCGTCATTCAGGGCTACCAGCAAACGCGTGTCGGCAAAGAAGTTCGCTATCTGAGTGTCGCTGGCGTCATTCGCGCTCAGGACATCACCAGAACGAACACTGTTTCCTATGAGAAGATCGCCGATGCGCGCCTTTCCTATGTCAACGAGGGCGACACAACAGGGGCAGGTGGGCGCAAATTGGTTCCCAGGCTCCTCGACAAAGTCCTGCCTTTCTAGGGTTTCCACATGAAGAACATCATCGCTGCCGTCGTCGTCGTCGTTTGTATCGTTATTGGCGGTATTGGTGGAAGTTTCCTCAAAAGCAGTTCTGTCGTGTCGTCTGGCAAGGCGGAGGATGCGAAAGAAAAGTCACATGGGGCGAAGGAAGAAAAAGGTGGGCACGGAGCAGAGGCATCAGCCAAGGACAGTCACGGCAAGAAGGACTCGCATGGCGCCGTGGTGTCATCATCAGGGGTCGAGTATTTCAAGTTCACCCGCGAATTCGTTGTTCCAATCATGCGTGAGAGCAGGGTTGAAAGCCTGGTAATCCTGAATATCAATCTGGAAGTCGATGCCAGTGAGATTCAGAGATTGTTTTCGATGGAACCGAAGATCCGGGACAACATCATGACGACCCTGATCGAGCTCAGCAATGATGGGGCGACGCTTGATTCGATCGCGACGCTCGAGAACTACGAATCGATCCGGTCGACCGTGCTTTTGAACCTGCAAAAGATCTTGCCGGACGGAATCCGGAACGTGCTGATTGTGGATATGGCAAAGCAGGATCTCTAGGGCAGCAGATTCGCTGGCCCAAACGGCATCTCCTCAAGTCGCCGCGAGACCGGCGTGCTTATTCAACTGTGCGAGAGGCTTCAGCTGCCAGCGAGTTGAGGCGCGACCGTTCCATAATATTCATCGCTGCGATAAAGTTCGATCCCGAACTGGTACTGCCCCGCAGCTGAGGTAGCGCCCGTGGCCTGGTTACGCCCATCCCAGCTGAAACTTTCCGCTTTCGAATCAAGCGTTTCGGTCCACACAACGTCTCCTGCGGTATTCTTGACGGAGAGAATGGCACGATCAGCCTCCTCAGGAATATCAACAGCGAAGTCGAGAGCCTGGCTGGAGAACGGGACCCATGATGTCTCGACTGAGACCGTTTGCCCGATCCATTGGCTGGCGGCGATGGCATAGAGATCGCTCATCTTGGCGGCGATGACATCGAGGCTGCTATTGGATTTAACGTCTTGCTCGAGGGAGGAGAACGTTGCCAGCTGTTCGACAAACTGGGTCGAATCGAGAGGCGCCAGCGGATCCTGATTACGCAGCTGCGCCGTCAACAGCTTGAGGAAGCTGTTATATTCCTCCCCGATCTGGGGCTGCTCGGTTGGCGCCGTCGCAACGGGGGATGTGGTGGTGCTTGTTGTCGGGGCTATGGTGGTCATGGGTGGTACCCTTATAGTTTGATATTGAGGCTGCCGGCCGCCGTGGAGCGGGGCTGCGAATTGCTGGCTGCGGCAATGGCCGTCGCGGCCAGGTCGGCATCCGCGACGATGTCGCCACCCGTCCGTCCCGAACGCGTTGCCTGCTGGCCGGAGTCCTGCTGGGTCTGTTGCTGTTGAAACGACATGTTCTGGCTCGACAGGCCTTGGCGCTCGAGCGCATTGACCAGTTCAAAATGCATGGCGCGCAACTGGCGAAGCGCTTCCGGCGTTTCGCCGGTAACAGTCACATGCTGAAGCCCGTTTGCATCGAACTTGAAATCGATTGAGACGCGGCCGAGCTCTGGCGGATCCAGCTGGATATGGATGCGATCCTTCCGGTCTTCCGGCGCAGAGATGGAATCGGAAATAATCTCGACGACTTGGGCCGGTGTTGCGGAAATCAGGCTGTGTGTTGGCGTCATCCCGCCAGGTATCGGCGTGCCCGGTGCCTGCGTGGTTGGCGCTTGTGGCAGCCCCGACTGGGTCGAAATGGCCATATCCAGCGGGTTCACCGCTTTTGTGCCTGTCGCAGTATCAGCAACCGCATCAGGATTTCGCACCTGGGCGGTGGATTCCATCGTATCACCATCACCTGTCAGGAAATCGTCATGGGCGATTGTCTTGGTCGGTTTGTCACCTTTCGCCGGTACGCCATCACCTGTCAGCGGGGATGTCGTCGACGCTGCGGACGCGGACGCAATAGCGCCCAGCTTGTCCGTATTCTTGGTTGTTGGCGTGCCATTTGCCGCCACCGGAGTGACGGAGCTGGCGAGCGTCGATTGCAGAGCCGGGTCAACGCTACCCGGCAGGGCGGCAATATCCGCCTCTGGAGGGCGATCTGCGTCCACTTGCAGGCGCGCAGGCGCGTCAACGTCACCAGGCTCTGGCGCCGAAGGCGTCAGCTTTGCGGCATCGGCAGCGACGTCATCTGCGTCTTGTCCAACGAGGTCGACGGTCGCATCGGCAGGTGTCGCAGCCAGTTGCTCAACGGGGGCGTCAGGCACCCCCATCTTCTCGGGAGCCATCTCCGCGAGCGTGCCAACAGGTATATCGGTCGTATCAGTCGCCAGCGTCGTGTCAGGTGTTTCCAGCAACGCGTCCGACGGATTAGCTTGGGGAGTTTCGGAGGAAGGTGCGGCGCCCCCGTCGACGGTGAGCGTGTGGGCGAGCGGGCCGCCTTCTTCCAGGGGACCGTTGATGAGAATGGCAGACGCAGCGACCTGGCCGGTATCGGCCCGGGCCAGCATGTCGGACTCGTCTTGATCACGCTTGTCGGTCTCGAACTTGGAATGGATCTTCGCGAATTCGGCGCCTTTGCCGCTCGGCGTGAGTGGCCGGTTGCCGGATTCCGACGACTCGCGGGCTGGCCGACTGGACAAAATCGTATCGAGAGTGAATGCCATTTTTTGCCTGATGCGTTAAGCGTTAACTGAATAAAAACCACGCCGCGTAAAAAGTACGTTAATATTCGAAGCGATTTCGTTCACTTTCTAAATTTTGTTTGACTGCGGAGTGTTAAATGACAGGACCAGTGTCTTTCCCCGCCATCAGCGCGCCGGCTTTGGCGCCCGAGAACCGGCCAGTTGCCAATCTCACGAACACCGAGGCTGCCGACATCGGCCAAAGGTTCGAACAGATGCTTTGGGCCGAAATGCTGACCCATGCCGGTTTGGAGAAAGCCTTCTCCCAAGGCGGGGGAGAAGCGGCCTCTGCGTTTTCCAGGTATGTGGTCGAGGCGGTCGCGAAAGATATTGCCGCGTCGCATCCGCTTGGTCTCGCCGACGCTGTCAAATTTGATGCTGGCCGCGCACCTCAACCGCGAGTGGACAAAATATCATGAATAATCCGGAGCTTAGGGCCCAGACGGCGCGGCTGAGAGATATCCTGCTCAGCGAAAAAGACCTGCTGCTTACCGGGCGAGCCCGGGAGGCTGCCGAACTTATGCCGGTCAAGATGGAAGCGATGCAGGATATCGAAGCCTTCCTCGAGAGCCGGGAACCCAATTCCCTTCCCGTCGAACACCGCGCGGACATGGAGCAGATTGTAGGTCTCTCCAAAGAGAACTCCGCGCATTTCGAAGCGATACGAAATGGCCTGCGTCATGCCATCGACAGACTCGAGTCCATGCATGGCAGTGCGTACGTCGGATCTTACGCCCAGAACGGAAGTAAAATTCCTTTCACGGAGGTTACCGGTCAGTTCCGCAGAAAGGCCTGACCGGTTAACGTTATCTACACAATGGGCTCCTAAGGGTTACCTTAACAACCAAGATGGGTTGGCGGTTTTTCCGCTGTCAGGATGACGCGTGTTTGATCAAGTCCATGACCATGTCGTGGCGAAAAAATTCAGAGGTACCAAACTGTGTCCAGTATTCTTACCAACAACAGCGCCATGGTTGCGCTCGACACCCTGCGCAACATCAACAAGAACCTTGCGACTGTTCAGAACGAGATCTCGACAGGCAAGAAGATCGGTTCCGCCAAGGACAACGCTGCGATCTGGGCTATCTCGACGGTCATGTCGACCGACGTTGAGAGCTTCAAGCAGATTTCCGACTCGCTGAACCTCGGCAACTCGACTGTTGGCGTCGCCCGTTCGGCTTCCGAAACCGTCACCGGCCTTCTGCAGGATATGAAGGAACTGATCGTTTCGGCCCAGGAAAGCAACGTCGACCGTACGAAGATCCAGACTGACGTCGCCGCCCTGAAAACGTCGATCGACAATATCGTCAACGCTGCTCAGTTCAACGGCCAGAACCTGCTCAAGGGCACGGACAGTGTCTCGATCCTTGCTTCGCTGGACCGCGCGTCCGACAGCACGGTTTCGGCCACCAAGATCTCCGTCAACCGCGTCGACCTCTCGACGGGCGCTGCTGTGGATGCCGCTGACAAAGCCGTCTCCGACGCTGGTTACACATCGACGGTTGATACGCTGACGACGAGCGATGTTGCTAAGGCCGGCGGGGCTGCAGGTACACTGACCACGGTTCAGTCTGGCACCATCTCGGATGGCGCCGACGCTGACGTTGTCATCAAGGCGGGCGCCCTGGCGACAGGCGATGCCTTCACGGTGAACGTGGGTGGCGCAGACTACACATACACCGCGACGGCTGGTCAAACGATCAATGACGTTGCCGATGGCTTGAAAGTCCTGATCGATGCGGGTTCCGTTGCTAACCTGACGGTCACCGTCAGCCCCGGCGCCGATCCGCTGGCCAATGATGCGACCATCAATCTGGCCGCTGCTGGCGGTACTGTTGCGTTCGATGAGGCGGGCCTGGATGCGACTGAAGTGCAATCTGCGATCGCGGATGGTGACGATGTTGCCGTGACGCTCAAAGGTGGCACGCTTACGGCCGGTGATACATTCACCGTCAATGTTGGTGGAGCTGACTATGTCTATACGGCTGTCGACGGCGACACGAACAACACTGTCGCTGCTGGCCTCAAGACGCTGATCGATGCCGGTAGCGTGACCAACCTCACTGTCACCGTGACAGATGCGACTGATCCTGCGACCGATGCTGCCACGCTCACACTTACCGCCGGTGGCGGTGACGTCGATGCCAATCTGGCGTCCCTCGTATCGCAGAGTGCAGCAGTCGCTGAAGGCGGCCTCGGCGCTCTGGCTACGCTTGACGTTTCGACGGCAGAAGGTGCGACAGCCGCCCTGACGTCCATCGAGACACTGTTGAGCAAGTCGATCTCGGCAGCCACGTCCTTCGGTTCTGCTCAGAAGCAGATCGAAAACCAGAACGACTTCGTCTTGAAGCTGATCGACTCGATGACATCGGGTATCGGTAGCTTGACGGACGCCGACATGGAAGCGGCGTCAGCGAAACTGCAGGCCCTGCAGGTTCAGCAACAGCTCGGCGTCCAGGCGCTGTCGATTGCGAACCAGGGACCACAGACACTGCTGGCACTGTTCCGCTAGTACTAATTGGTGGCCCGGGTGCATGATGCGCCCGGGCCATTTTTTCTTTGTCGCCAGGAGGGCGCTTTGCATAATTTGGCATACAAGGCATACGGACAGGTCCAACAGCGCACAGGCAGCGATAAGGGTATCGAGCATGCGCTCTTTGTTCAGATCACCGAAGCGCTTGAAGATATCGCTCGCTCAGAGTCTCCGACACCCGCTGCCAAGGCTGATGCCATCTACCGCAACCAGCAATTATGGACGCTGCTTGCAGCCGACCTGATGAGCCCGGCCAATGCGCTGCCGGATGATCTCAAGGTCCGCCTCCTCCAACTTTCGAAATTCGTTCAGAAATCCAGCATGCAGATTCTCTCAGGTGAAGGCGATATCGCCGACCTGATCGAGATCAACAAGCCCATCATTGCGGGACTCGCCGGCTCGGCCAAACCCGAATTGCAAGGTGAGGCTGCCTGATGTCCGGACTCGTACTGAAAATAGCTCCCGGTGAACGTTTCATCGTGAATGGCGCCGTTCTGGAGAATGGCGACAAGCCAGCCCGGATCCGCATAACCGACAGCGATGTCAGGGTGCTCCGATGCCGCGATGCCCTCCGGCCAGAGGACGTCAATACGCCGTGCAAGCAGATCTATTACGCCGTCCAGTTGCTGATTACCGGCGATCTCGAAGAGTTCGGCACATTGCCAGCTATTGACGAAGAATGTGCCAAGCTGCTCGACATCTTCAAGTCGATCGACCCGGAGCTGATACCGACGCTGCGGTCGATGATCAGTCGGAGTAACTATTATTCCGCACTTTGCCATCTCAGGCAGATACTGGTGATCGAAGAACAGCTGCTGGCCCGGGCCAGCAAGTCTGATGCGCCCGCGATAGAAGCGAAAGTGGCCTGACGGATGTTTCAGCCCGTCATTCCCCTGACCGGCAATAGCGGATGGAAATTCCTGGAGGCGACGTATGATCGCCAGTTGGAAAGCTATTCCAAGTCTCCGCAAATCCGTCTCGACAGTGAGTATCTGGCAGAGAAGCTTTCCGAACCCATTTCCGTCGAGAGCTTTCTGGATGACCGGCGCTTGCTTCGCGTTGCGCTTACGGCATTCGATCTCGGTGGCGAAGAGTGGAAGCGCGGCTTCATCGACAAGGTGCTGGAGGAAGCGGCGGATCCGGAAAGCACATTCCTCACGCGCCTCAACAATTCGCAATACACGGCTTTCGCCAAGGCCATGAATCCCGTGGACGGAAAGATTTCCCTTTCCCCCGCAGCGGTGTCAAAAATGGCAGAGAAATTTGAAGCCAATTCGTTCGAGACGGCCGTTGGCGAAGTCGATGACAACATGCGGATCAGCCTCAACTACAAATCTGGAATCGCCGAAATTGCGGGGACCGGATCGAGCGACACGACAATCCTGTATCGGATACTGGGTGATGTCCCCATTCGGACGCTACTCGAAGGCGCGACCAACTTACCATCAGACATCACCAATCTGTCGCTTGAGCGCCAATCAGTCATTCTGAAGGAGCGACTGCAAAGCGTTTTGGGCATTCGCGACATGTCCGAGCTGACGTCGCCCGAGAATGTCGAAAAAATCATCCAGAGATTTCACGCCATGTCGGCCATCTCGCAAAATGCATCAAGCTATTCGCCGGCATCGGCAGCGCTCACACTCCTGAGCAACGGCCTTGGCAGCCAGGGCAGCGAAAACCTGTTCCTCAGCCTGCTGTAATTACGGGTCTATTGGCGTCGCTGGCAAGGCCTGCGCAGCCAGGCTCCTTTCAGTGCGAAGTATTTCGCGAAGCTGGTCGAATGCCGCCTCGATGCCTTGGCTGTTTGGCGTTCCCGCATAACGATCCAGCAGGGAATGGAGTGCGATCGCCCTGTCGGCTTCCGCATCCTTGCCGAATTCGTAGAGATTAGCCCGCAACATGGGGGCAATCTCTTCGTACAGGGCAAACATCCGGCGGCATTCTCGAATGAGCGCGTTCTCGTCTTCGGTCGCGGCGTGCGGCAGGCTGCGCGAAACGCTCCGCAGTATATCGATGGCTGGATAGCGGCCGCGTTCGGCGATTTCGCGGGCCAGGATGATGTGACCATCCAGGATGCCGCGGATCATGTCAGCGACAGGCTCTTCCATATCCGATCCGGCCACTAGTACGGAATAGATTGCCGTAATGTCGCCCTTGCCATCCGTGCCTGGCCCGGTCCGCTCTGCCAACTCCGAGACGACCCGGACGGTTGATGGCGGGAAGGCATTGAGAGCCGGCGTTTCTCCCGCGAGAAGGGCGGTTTCACGATGCGCCTCGGCAAACCGGGTGATCGAATCGAACAGGAACAGAACGTTCAGGCCCTGGTCCCGGAAATGCTCTGCGGCCGCCATGGCGCAATAGGCCGCGCGTTTCTTGGCGCCTGGCGGTTCGCTGGCGGTTGCGGCCACGACGACCGTCTTTGACATGATCGATTCGGGCAGAACGTTGCGCACAAACTCGTTCACCTCCCGGCTGCGTTCGCCGATCAGGGCGATGACCACTCGGTCGGCGTCCATTCCGGCTGCCAGTGATCCGAGGAATGTGGATTTCCCCACGCCCGATCCTGCAAACAGACCCAGTCGCTGCCCGCGGCAAATGGGCAGAACCGTGTCGGTCACCATCCACCCGGACGCGAGGCGCGGTCCGATCCCCCGACGGTCGTGCGCGGGCAGGGGCGCTGCCAGCAGTCGGCGTGGTGTCGTGCGCGTCATCGGCGCCGCGCTGTCCCCGCTTGCGACGTCGCCGCGGTAGTTAACGATCTGTCCGAGCCAATGGTCGCCGGGTTCAATCCTGGCTTCCTGTTCAATTTGCACGGGATCGCCGATCCGAAGCATGTCACAGGGTGAAAACAGGAGCGCGGTCACACTGTCACCTGACACGGTCAGGATTTCGCCAAGAACGGTAGTGCCTTGCTTTTCGATGATTATTTCATTTCCGACGCCAGCAAGTTCGCTGATTCCAGCGATCTTGATTACGCCTGGTGCCACATCAATGACGGTGCCCCAGAGCTTGAACAGCTTCAATGATGAGGTCGCCGCCTTCATCTGCATGGACACAGTCCTTCACACCTAATTAACCCTTTCTTTAACATATATTACCAAACCTTGTGATGCGGTTAACCAAAGTGAATCGGCCATGATATCCGAACTACCAATGTTTCAGATTCTCGGCGCCATGGCGCGCCACGCGGCAGAAAGCCAAAAGGTAAGTGCGACCAACATCGCGCATGCCGATGAGCCCGGTTACAAGGCCGCCAAACTTGAGTCTTTCGAAAGCTACATGGCGCGCGCGACGTCAGGGTCCTCCCTCGATGCGATGTCGACACCGTTTCGAACCGTTGAGACGGATTCGATTGGCTCGCCGAATGGCAACACCGTCAGTCTGGAAGCGGAAATGCTCAATTCGGCCGATGCCATGAGCCAGCACCAGCTCGCACTGACTGTCTATACGAAATCAATCAACCTGTTGCGCACCGCGATGGGCAAGTGAAGCTAAGGGAAGAAGACGATGAATCCTCTCAAGGCAATTATGCAGCAGGCCGTCTCCGGGATGCAGCTCGAGTCGCAACGGATTACCGTTGCCGCCGAGAACATCTCCAATGTCGATACGCCTGGCTACAGGAAAAAAATGCTCGTCGTCGATCCGCAGGGCACCTCGGCCGATCAATTCGCGGCGATGAAGCAGATACTCGACGAGACTCCGGGGCAGCGCGACTATAATCCGTCGCACCCTATGGCCGACCAGGATGGCTATGTGACGATGTCGAATGTGTCTTTGATCATGGAAATGGCCGACCTTCGGGGCGCCAATCGCACCTATGAAGCCAACCTCAACGCGTTCCAGCAGGCGCGTTCGATGTACACGTCTCTGCTTGATATTCTGCGTCGCTAGAGAGGCAATGTGAAGTCATGTCTACAGTAAGTTTCAATGCCTACACGGCTCTGAATACCACGCGGCCAGCGGATACCGCCAAGGGTGTGGGAAAGGCAGACGCTGACAAGAACGTCGTTGCCGAAGGCGTCTCGGATTTTCGGGCGGCCCTGCAGCAGGCGGAAACGACCACAATGCAAACGGCCGTTTCGGGCGCGGATCCCCATGCCATGGTGGCAGCGCTGGCAAACGCGGAACTGATGCTTGATGCCGCTGTCACCATCCGGGACAAGGTTGTCGAAGCCTATCAGGAACTGCTGAGAATGCCTGTTTAAGGGCAAGGGGTCGTTATGTCCGAAGCCGAAATCTTCGAGGTATTGCGGGCCCATATATGGGGCGCGGCGATGATGGCGATGCCAATTCTGGCAGTCACGCTGGTCGTCGGTTTTGCCATCGGCCTGCTGCAGGCCTTGACGTCTATCCAGGAAGTTACCCTGACCTTCATCCCAAAGATCCTGGCGGTCATAATCGTATTTTTTCTTTCGCTCGGATACATGACCAGGATCTGCGTAGACCTGTTCAATAATTCGGTATTGCCGTTCATTTCCCGATAGGTCGCCCCGTGGAGACATCCAACAATTTTGGCCTGGCCCGGCCGACGTCGCTCCTGGCCATCGGCTTGATGCTGGTCATCCTCGTGATGATCCTTCCGATCCCCGCATGGGTGATGGATGTCGGCCTGACCATGTCCTTCGCCTTCGCGATCCTGATCTTTGCCACCTCGGTATTCATCGAGCGCCCGCTGGACTTCTCGTCCTTTCCGAGTGTGCTCCTCGCGTCCCTGATCCTGCGCCTGGCGCTGAACGTTTCGTCGACGAAGCTGATCATCGGTGAGGGCCATACGGGAACCCAGGCCGCGGGCGGTGTCATCGAAGGCTTCGCCATGTTCATCATGGGCGGCAATCTTTTTGTCGGCCTCGTCGTGTTCAGCGTTCTCGTGATCGTCAACTTCATGGTGATCACCAAGGGCGCCGGGCGTATGGCCGAAGTGGGTGCGCGGTTTGCGCTCGATGCCATGCCCGGCAAACAGCTGGCGATCGACTCCGACCTTGCCGTGGGTGCCATTACGCACGAAGAGGCGAAGAAGCGGCGTCAGAAGGAACAGGAAGAAGCTGCTTTCCTCGGCTCCCTCGATGGCGCATCGAAATTCGTCAAGGGTGACGCGATCGCCGGCCTGATGATCACGGCGCTGAACCTTGTCGCGGGAATCGCGATTGGCCTCTCGGTCCACCACCTCAGTTTCTCCGAGGCCCTGAGCAATTATTCAATTCTCACGGTCGGCGACGGTCTTGTGTCGCAGGTCCCTGCAGTCATCGTGTCCGTCGCATCCGCCCTGCTCCTGTCCAAGGGACGTGAGGAAGGCGCCATCGACCTCGCGCTTGTGGCTCAGCTCGGCAGCAATGTGGCGGCGCTGATGATCGTCGCCGGTATCCTGTTTGTGTTTGCGCTGTTTCCGGGGCTTCCGTTCGTGCCATTCATGCTCGCGTCGGCAGGCTTTGCGACGGCGTCGGTCCTGGTGCGCCGGAAAGGTCGCGAGGCAGAAGCAGAAGCGGAAAAAGTGCCGGAACTGGTGGTCGACGAGCCTGTAAAATTCGGCGATTCCATCCATTCCGACGAAATCCACCTCGAAGTGGCCCCGGACCTGGTCAACCTCGTCCTGCTCGGCGACAACGGTTTCGAAAGCCGGATTCACAAGATCCGTCGCTATATCGCGGAAGAGTATGGCTTCGTCCTGCCGGCGATCCGCATGACAGACAATCCGACACTGAAGCGGAACGAATACCGGATCCGTATCCAGGGCGTTCGGCTTGATTCCGGCATGCTGCGTCCGGGCTCCATCCTCGCCCTCATGGAAGACGACCAGTCGCCGCAGCTGCAAGGCGAGAAGGTCAAGGAGCCGGTCTACAAGGCGGCCGCCCGCTGGTTGCCCAACAGCAAGAAGCAGGAGCTGGCCGCAGCCGGCATCCCGGTCGTCGAGCCAATCGAAGTCCTCGCCACGCACATGCTCGAAGTGATCCAGTCCAACTTCGCGCTGGTCTTTACACGAATGGTCATGCTCGACACGCTCGATGCGTTGACGACCGTCAGCGATAGCGACCGTGCCGCCGCCAACCGACGCTTCCTTGATGAATATATCCCGGCAAAGGTCACGCCCGAAATGCTGCTGTCGGTCGTCCGCTTGCTCCTCGAGGAGCGCGTTTCGATCCGCAACCTGTTTCTCATCATCGAGGCCATTGCTGAAGTCAAAGCCTCGTCGCCGGGCCTGCCACGCATTGTCGAGCTTGTGCGCCAGCGGCTGGCCTTCCAGATCGTGGATCGGCTTCAGGACGACCAGGGCCGCCTGCCACTGGTCCAGTTGTCTACCGCCTGGGAGCAGAAGTTCACCCAGTATGAGGTCAACAATGAGAATGGCAGCAGCGACATCGCGCTGCCGCCCGAAATGTTCGGCGAGCTGACCAATGAAGTGCAGTCGAAATTGAACGATGCGGCGAAGAAGGGCGTGATCGCCTCCGTGGCGACGTCGTCGCGGCGTCGGCGCTTCCTGCAGACGGTGCTTGCGAGCAAAGGCATTCGCAATTCGGTTCTGGCCTACGAAGAAATCACAGCAAAGACCAAGCCGTATATAATCGGCGTTGTCTGATGGCCGACCTGGCGTCACTGGCAGGTCAGCTGGCGCCCCTGCTGGCGATGTTCCTTTTGGTCGTGGCGCGGCTGTCCTTCGTGATTTTTTTCATGCCGGGAATCGGCGAACAGATCATCCCGATGCAATTGCGCCTCATGGTCCTGCTCGCCATCGCGATGGCGCTGGCCAGCACAGGTGTTGTTGCCGTCCCATCCCTGGAGTCCTTGTCCGGCTACGGCGCGCTTTTGTTGAGCGAACTTACGATCGGATTCTGCCTCGGGGCCATCTTGCGTGTATCCGTGTGGATGCTCAGCATTGCCGGTACGATCATTTCGCAATCGATCGGCCTGTCACAGCTTCTGGGCGTTGCCCTCGAGCGCGAAGCCCAGAGCCTCACGGCGAGCCTGTTATCAATGGCGGGCACCGCAATCCTGTTGACGGCGGACTTTCACCTCAACGCCATTGCATCACTGATACGCCTCTATACTGACATACCCGTTGGCGCGCTCTCGGCCCTCGACTGGGACATGCTGATTCAACGAAGTTTCTCGGCTGTAGGCTTTGCGGTCCTGCTGGCCTGGCCATTTGTCGCCGTCAATCTGCTGTACAATATCTGCCTCGGCTTCATCAACAAGGCCCTGCCACAGCTGATGGTCGCCTTTGTCGGTGCGCCGCTCATGATCGGTGGCGGGACGATCCTGCTGGCCTTGTCAGTTGGCGGGCTCCTGGTTGTATGGAAAGACCGGGTGATCCAGATCGTGGGATGGATGTAGGGTAGCGCATGGCCGATCAGGAATCCGACAGCGGCGAAAAGGAATTCGATGCCACCGACACGAAACGCCAGCAGGCGCGTGACGAGGGCAATGTTCCGCAGTCAAAGGAGGCGAATGCGTTCGCCCTGATCGCTGGCATCCTGGGTGCGGGCGTCGTGCTGCAAGGCGTTGTCGGTAATACTGTATTCGACGATTTTTCCGGGTTTTTCTATCATATTGACGCCTACGCAAACGATGTGTTCACCGGAGGTGGCGGCCAGACCAGGAGCTGGATCAACAGCCTGCTCGTGCAGTTTGGCCTGCTCTTCCTGATCCTCGCGGCGGTTGTCCTCGCAGCGCTCGTCATCCAGCGGTCCATCTCGTTTTCCTTCAAGAAAATCCAGATGGATATGAAGAAGCTCTCTCCGGTCGAAAACCTGAAGAAGCGCTACGGAATGAAAGGCCTGACAGACTTTCTCAAGGACACAGTCAAACTGGGGTTCGCCGGCATCATTGCGGTCGTGTTCCTGTTCCAGCTGGCGACGGACTATTATGCCAGTAGCGCCATCGAGTTTGGTCACTTCGCATCGTTCACGTTCGGCCAGGCGCTCAAGCTGATCATGTGGTTTCTTCTGTTCCAGCTCGTGCTGGCCGTCCTTGACCTGCCGCTGCAGCGGCGCATTCACGAGAACAAGCTGAAAATGTCTCGCGAAGAGATGAAGAAGGAGATGAAGCAGAGCGAAGGCGATCCGCAGTTGAAACAACAGCGGCGCCAGGCGGGTGCGCGGATAACGCAGGGGCAGCAGCTGCAGAATGTCAAAGAGGCGACCGTCGTGATGGTCAACCCTCAGCATTATGCCGTGGCGCTCCGGTGGAACCCTGACGACAATCTCGCACCGGTTTGCGTCGCAAAGGGCATGGATCACCTTGCCGCGAAGATCCGGGAAATCGCCATCGCCAACAATGTCCCGATATATCGGGATCCGCCATCGACGCGGTCAATCTACAAGCTCGTGGATGTGGACGCCGAAATTCATCCGGAACATTTCGCCGCCGTCGCCGCAGCCATCAACTTTGTGGAAAGTGTGCGCAAGCATATGTGAGAACATCATGGCCAAACGTAAACCGGACTTGCAGAAAATCGTGTCGCTCAAGCGCCAGAAAGCCGAGCAGGATTTCCACCTTGCGAAACAGGACCGTGATCGGGTCGATGCGGAAGCTAGGCGTCTCGAACAGTCGCTTCGAATATTGGATAGCCAGCATGGCGAGCCAGAAACCTTCCTGCTCTCGCTGAAGAACGGTCACGCCTCCAAACTGATTCAGGATATCGAAACGGTGCGCGCCACGGTGACCGAAAAAGAATCAAATCTTCGCAGCGCCCATGACGTCCTGAAGCGCGCATTCGATTCCGAGGACCGTCTGAAGAATATGAAGATATAGCATCTGCGCTGTCAGTCAGGCCCGGCTACAGAAGGGCCATCAACGCGTTCGTCCAGTGCGGCACCAGGTCGCTCGCCTTGCCATAGCGCGCCTCATTGAAAAAGCTCGCCCCATCTGATGGCTCGAGATTGAGTTCCAGCGTCCGTGCGCCCGCCCGCCGCGCCATCTGGACGAAGCCTGCGGCGGGGTAGACATTGCCGCTGGTGCCGATCGACACGAACAGGTCTGCTCGCGCCAGGTCCGCTTCGATCTCGTCCATGTGGAGTGGCATTTCGCCGAACCACACAACATGGGGGCGCATCAGGCCGACAGCCTCACAGATAGGGCAGGCGGTCTCCACGCCGATATCGCCCGGCCATCTTACGACCGACCCGCAGGCCTCGCACTGAACCTTCAACAGCTCGCCATGCATGTGCAGCACGTTCTGGCTGCCGGCCTTCTCGTGCAAATTATCGACATTCTGCGTCACGAGGGTGAACCGGCGCCCGGATGCCTGCATGGCCGCTTCAAGGCGCGAAAGGGCCAGGTGGGCTGCATTCGGTTCGGACGTCTTCAGCTGCGCCCGTCGGGCATTGTAGAACCCGTGCACAAAGGCCGGATTGCGGGCAAACCCTTCCGGCGTGGCAAGGTCTTCAAGCGGGTATTTCGTCCAGATGCCATCCACATCGCGGAACGTGCCGAGGCCGCTTTCGGCGGATATCCCCGCACCGGTAAGCACAACGACACCGCGCTGCGCGTAAGCATTGGACATGTGGGAGGCCTCGTCATAATCTAAACACACGGTTAATTTAGGGGACCGGGGGCTACGTTGGCAATTGTAAGGGGACATTCTGACATGCTGCCGAACCTGACCATGAAAACCACGAAACTCGCCATTGGCGCCACTCTGGCCAGTCTACTCGTGCTAGCGGCCTGTGACCAGCAGGGCACACGGCTCGAACGCGCCCGTGAACTCGCCGACGCAACACTCGATCAGATTAGCGGTCGCGCCGTCGTCGAACCCGGCGCCGATCAAACACTGCTCGCCGCCTCCGTCATGGACCGCGCCATTGCCGGCACGCTGGTCAATGACATCGCTTTTCAGGCCGAAAGCGAAAGGGCCAAGTTTGCCATTGGCTCGATTATCGCCAAGCCAAAGGATATCCAGACCGTCGCCTTCGATGAAGTAGACGCGCTGATGATGGAAGAAGACGAGCTGTTCGAGGAAGTCGAACCCGAGATGGCGATGGTCGAGGAAGCGCCTGCAGCGGCAGGCGGTGACGCTGACGCGCCGGTTGCCGCGCCTGCACCAGTCGAATCCAGGAGCCTGGTACGGCCAGCGCGCCTGATGCCGACGGTCAAGCTTGACCCGGCTGCGCCCGAGGAATCGCAGAACCAGATCGCCAACGCGACCCGGGAACTTGAACGCACGGCAGCCAAAGAGCCTGTCCCGCAGGCGCGCACGCGCAGCCTCGCCCCTCGCTCGATGGAAGCTGTCCCGGAGACACGGCGCGTAGCGGCCAAAAAGCTGGCCCGCCGGTCGGTGATCTCGGGTGACGCTATCCGCAAGCAGCAGGACGCCAATTCCGTCATGCTCGACACCCTCACAAAATACGGCATGGACGGTCAGGTCGCCCTCTCGCGCGAAGGCCAGATGGTTATCCAGATCGGTTCGGATGGCGCAGACCCGACGCGTTTCAGCCCGGAAGATGCCGCCGCCCGGCTGCAGGCAAGCTATCTTGCGGTCGATTCCGGCGCAGGCTGCCCTGACACGGCTGATCTTGTCACCATCCAGTCAAATGCCGCCATGGCGACAGAATGTATCGTGAAAGACCTGCGCGCATCCGGCCAGTTTGAATATGTCGAGAAGGATTTCATTTTTGAGAACCAGTTCGTCAGGCGTCCACGTCCTACCGATCCCGGAACCACGCCCGGCACGACACCGACCACGGGAACGGTCCCGGGCGACACGCCGGCAACGCCTGTCACGCTGACCGACGTCACGCCCAATGACCCGCTCTGGAGCCTGCAATGGAATTTCCAGAACAACGGCACAGGCGAAGGCAAGTCGGCTGGTGGTGCGGGTTTCCAGGATTTCTGGACCCATCAGGCCAATGAAGGCTCGGACCAGGTCGTTGTCGCCGTGGTTGATACCGGCCTGCAGATGCAGCACCCGGACATCAAGGATTCGCCGAACGTGGCCGCAGGCTGGGACATGGTTTCCGATCCGCGCATGGGCAATGATGGCGATGGACGCGACAATGACGCGAACGATCCGGGCGACATGTGTGATCCGTCACAGCCCTTTGCCGCAGATACGTTCCACGGCACGCACGTTGCCGGCACGATCGGTGCGGCGGCGTCGAACAATGCAACCGGCGTCGCTGGCGGTGCCTGGAACGTGAAGATCGTTCCGGTGCGGGCGCTCGGCAAATGCGGTGGTCGCCTGTCGGATATCAATGATGCCATCCGCTGGGCGGGCGGCCTGATTCCCGGCGAAGATGCGCTTGGCAACGAGGTCTGGAACGACAATCCGGCGGACATCATCAACCTGTCCATCGGCCTGTTCGAATTCTGCCCGGCCTCGCTGCAGGATGCGATCGACTCCGTCGTCGATCGCGGCGTGATCGTCGTCTCTGCGGCGGGTAATGCCCGTGTCTCGACACAGTATTATGCCCCCGGCGGCTGCCAGAATGTCATCTCGGTGGCGGCAGGCGATGCCCGTGGCCAGATCGCGCCCTATTCGAACTTCGGTCCGAACGTCACGGTGATCGCACCGGGCGGCGACCTGACCCGCGACGACAATGGCGATGGCCGTCCGGACGGTGTTCTGTCGACCAAGGCGGCGACCAATTGCTATGACCCGGTCACCGGTGAAGGCGTGGACACCTGCTTCTACGCCTATGAGCAGGGCACCAGCATGGCCGCCCCGCACGTCTCTGCAGCCCTCGCGCTGCTCAAGGCGCGTCAGCCGGATGCAACCCCGTCAGAGCTGAAGGCCACGCTGATTGCGGCGCTCGACAAACGTGAGCCGCTACAGTGTGCGGGCGCTTGTTCAGCCTATCCCGGCACGACGCCGATCCCCGGCAGTCCGGACATGTGCGCGCGTCCGTGCGGCGGCTTGCTGAATCTCGCAAACGTGCCGCCGCTGAGCACCGGCGGAGGTGCTCAATAGGCATGGTTGGCATTCGCTCCCCGTTTCATTTTGGCGGCCCGCTCGGTCTGGCGGGCCTCGCATTGCTTGCGGGGGCGACGGGCCTGTTCGTTCTGGCGGGCTCACCTGAAAACGATGACCAGCCGAGTGTGACCTTGTCTGGCGTATCGGATGCGGTGCCGGCTTCACTGCCCGACACCCGCGTCGACCGGGATGCCGGTTCGCCGACTGACGCGCTTCAGGATGTGCCTGCGCCACTGGATACTGAAGAGGCCCCGCTGTCTGGCGAGACCATCATCCAGCCTGCGCAGGTTCCGAAAAGCGTGATCACAGCGCAGGCGACTGGGGTCGAAGTCACCTTCATCGTACGCATCAAGGGGTCGCCGGAAATTGATTCGGTGGGACGCCTCTACAAAAAGGATCCGGCAGCCGCCGAGCAGGCCTTTGCCGATTATGTCCAGCGCACGCCGGCCTTGAGAGACTTCGTCCTCGTCGGGGCCAGTTATTCCGGCGAAATCAGGCTTGCCTATCAAATGCCCCCCGGCGTGGAACCGACCCGCGCGGCGATCCGTTCGGTGCAGGAGAGAATCATGGCTGTGGACGGGGTCGCCTATGCCGATCCCGACTATATCGCCCAACCCGGGAAGGAAGACTGACAATGAACACGTCCAGCATGCTCGCTCTTGCGGCCGTATTGGCTTTGGCCCTGACGGGCTGTGACCGTCTCAAGGGGCCGGATCCCACGCCTGATGCCACGGTTGCGGCAGCTCCGGCGACAACGGCGGATAGCTCATCTGCCGACATCGAAGCGCGGGTGCGACCAGAGGCTGTTGCCAGCACGGCCATGATCGATTGGGAGGCCGCCCGACGCGACATGGCTTCCGTGCCAAGTGACGATCGCGGCGCAGGCGCTTTCCAGGTCCAGTCCGGCGCAGAAGCCGCGCCCGTGCCCGTCCTGCTGCCCACCGGCATCGTCGTGCCGCAATCGGCGGAAGGCGGCGTCAAATTCCAGCCGATGAGCGACGGCTATTTCGCGGCCTATCCCGGAATTGATTATGACATCATCGTCAACGGCACGAACGAAATCGTCGGTGCCCGCGAGTCGAGCGCCGCGTCGACCGACACTGAGCCGACGTTCGAGGCCACCGCGTCCGGCGCCCAGGTCGCTTTCTCGCGCTATGGCGCTGACTATCTCATCGAGTTTGAATGCAAGAACAGTTCGGGCGAGGCCCCGACCTGTATCGGAGAGGACGAGGCGCTTGAAATCGCCCGTAAACTGGTCATCGCGGGGACACGCTGATGCTGAAAAAGGCTTCGTTCATTCTGGCGGCTGTCGCCCTGTCCGGACTGGCCGGATGTGACTTCATCCGCTTTCCGGGGGACGGCGGTCCGACACCGGCCACCCCCGAACCGGGCCCTGCAATCC
>NZ_JBBKXE010000133.1:0-62144 GCF_037969335.1 Hyphomonas sp.
TTGCCGAGCCAGTTCAACTCTTCCAGCAACAGGCCGCTCGTCATCAGCGCTTCGCGCGGGCCGACAACAACCCGCCGGTTCGGCGCATCGATCTTGACCACGAACAGGGGCTCGCCCACGGCCACATTCAACCCGCGTCGCTGGCCGATTGTGTAATGGATCACGCCTTCGTGGCTCCCGAGAACACGGCCATCCAGGTGCACGATATCGCCCCCACGCCCGGACCCGGGGCGGAGTTTTTCCACCACTTTCGCGTAACTGCCTTCCGGCACGAAACAGATGTCCTGGCTGTCGGGCTTGGCCGCGACCGGCAGGTTGAACTGGTCAGCCAGCTCGCGCACTTGCGTCTTCGGCAGGCTGCCCAGCGGAAAGCGGATATAATCCAGCTGGTCGCGCGTCGTGGCGAACAGGAAGTAGGACTGGTCGCGGCTTGCGTCGGCAGCGCGGTGAAGCTCCGGCCCGTCCGGACCGTCCGTCCGCCGAATATAATGCCCCGTCGCGAGGCAATCGGCACCAAGCTCCTTCGCGGTGCGAAGCAGGTCCGAAAACTTGACCGTCTGGTTGCAGCGAATGCACGGGATCGGCGTCGATCCGGCCAGATACGTGTCGGCGAAATCTTCCATCACCTGCTCGCGGAAGCGGCTTTCATAATCCAGCACATAATGCGGAATGCCGATCTGGTCGGCCACGTTCCGGGCATCATGTATATCCTGGCCCGCGCAACAGGCGCCCTTCTTCTCGACGGCGGCGCCATGATCGTAGAGCTGCAGCGTGATGCCGATCACATCATAGCCCTCGGCCTTCAGCATCGCGGCCACGACCGAGCTGTCGACCCCGCCCGACATGGCGGCGACGACCCGCGTATCGGCGGGGCTCTTGTCAAATCCGAGAGAGTTCACGCCGCCCGTCCAGGCAGCGGTTTTGGTATCTGTCATGTCGTACTCCAACCGGGTTCAAGGCCCGGAGCAGCTTCAGGAAGGGCGCATATAGCGCGGGATCACGGAAATTGCGAGGGGGTGAAGACGCCCGCCTCAGAACCAGGTCCGCACGCCCGCCACGAAGACCGTGCGATCAGTGTCTTCCCCGGCGGCCTCGAGATAGTCCGCCGTGCCGCCAAAGCTGCCCTGCCATTCAACGCCAACGTAGGGCGCGAACTCGCGGACGATTTCATATCGCAACCGCAGGCCAGCATCGAGCGAGGTCAGCCCGGAGCCCGTCTCCAGTTCCGGAATGTCCTGCGCCGAGAGTTCGGCTTCCACACGCGGCTGAAGGATCAGGCGCTGGGTGAGGCGAAACTCGTACTCGGCCTCGATCCGCGCGCTGAGATCGCCATCGCTGCTAAGGAAAGCCGCCGCATCCACCTCGAACCAGTAGGGCGCAAGGCCTTGAACGCCGAGAACGGCATGCGTGCGGCCCTTGGGCTCAAGATCGTAGCGCACCCCGCCCTGCAGGTCGAAATAGGGCGAGATCGCATGCGACCAGAGCGCCTGCACTTCAGCGTCCTCAACGTCGTCGGTCTCCAGCGAATAGGCGCCCTCGCTCTTGATCCAGAGCTTGTTCACATCGCCGCCATACCAGGCACTGCCATCCCAGACGAGCGCGTCGCCCTCATCCGACGACTGGAGTTCCAGCCGGTCCGCCATGACAGAAACCTGCCGCGTGGCACCGTGATGCGTCTGGACGTGGTGGCGGGCCTCAGCCATCTCGTCGGCATCGTAATATTCATCCGCCATCGACCAGGGCGGCGCTGCGCCTTCAGTCGCCTCGGCGAAAACCGGCGCCGCGACAGATATCGCCAGCGCACAAAGGGCCATTCCGCGTATCATGGCTTCATCCCCTCATCGCCCATTTCGTCGCGGTTCATCTTCGAATGATCCATGGTCGAATGGTCCATCATCCCGTGGCCCTGATGGTCCGCCATCGGCATCGGCTTTTCCGATGGCAAGACCGAGACGACCTGCATCATGCCCGCCGCCATGTGGAAGAGAAGGTGGCAGTGGAACGCCCAGTCGCCGACATGCTCGGCGGAAATGTCCACAGAGAGCTTCTCCGCTGGCTTCACGATCACGGTGTGCTTGCGCGGCAGGTGGCCGCTGGCCTCGGCGCCGGGAATGACGAGATCGAAGAACATGCCGTGCAGGTGGATCGGATGCGGCATCATCGTGTCATTGATCAGGGTCAGCCGCACGCGCTCGCCCTCATGGAACTGGATGGATTTCGTCACTTCGGAGAATTTCACCCCGTCGAACGACCACATATAACGTTCCATATTGCTCGTCAGGTGGACCACGATCTCGCGGCCGGGCGCCCGCGTATCCGGGCTCGGATCGAGGCTGCGCAACTGGCTGTAGGTCAGGGTGCGGTGGCCAATATCGTCAAGGCCGATTCCCGGCTCGTCGAGACGACTCATCGGCATGGCGGCGACATTGGCAATTCCGGGCTCGCGTTTGATCGGTGCTTCCATGGACACCATCTGGACTTCCGGCCCGTGCGGGTCCGGCATCGCATGGCCCATTGCCGCGTGATCCATTCCCGCCATCGCGCCGTGGTCCATCGCGTCCGGCGCATCCGCGCCCATGTCCATTTCCATCTCTCCATGCCCCATGGCCGCATGGTCCATGCCCATGTCCTTCATGGTCAGGGTCGGCACTGGCCTCAGGGCGGGTACAGCCGCACGCATGCCGGGCCGGGGGCCGAGTGTCGCCACCGCCTGTCCGGACCGGTCGATCGACTCGGCGACGAAGGCAAACGCCTCCGCCACCTGCGGCGTGACGATCACATCATAGGTCTCGGCCACGCCAATCTGGAATTCATCGACCTCCAGCGGCTGCACATTGAGTCCATCGGACTGGACGATTGTCATCGGCAACCCCGGCAAGCGGACATTGAACAGCGTCATCGCCGCGGCATTGATGATCCTCAGGCGCACACGCTCGCCCGGATTGAACACCATGTTGAAATTGTCCGCCGTCGACCGACCGTTGATCAGATAGGTATAAGTCGGCGCGCCGACATCCGCGAGATCGCGCGGCGACATCCGCATCGCGCCCCACATGGCCCGGTCTTCCAGCGCCGAGCCGAGCCCCTTGCGGGAGGCATCCTCGAAGAAATTGCCGACGGTGCGTTGCTGGAAATTCTGGCTGTCGGAATGCTTCTTGAGCTTGGCAAACAGGCGATCCGGGTCGCCGAACGTCCAGTCGCCCAGAACGAGTACGTATTCGCGGTCATAGGCGACCGGATCAGCGTCCTTCGGATCTATAATGATCGGACCGTAATGGCCGACCTGTTCCTGCAGGCCGGAATGGGAATGGTACCAATAGGTGCCGTTCTGCGGCACGGCATATTTGTAGGTGAAGGTCTCGCCCGGCTTGATGCCCGGGAAGGAGACGCCCGGCACGCCGTCCATCTGGAACGGCACCAGGAGGCCATGCCAGTGGATGGATGTGTCGGTTTCCAGCGTGTTGGTGACGTTCAGCGTCACCTCCTCGCCCTCGCGGAAACGCAGCAGCGGCGCCGGCGCAGAGCCATTGACGCCGATCGCTTCGGTCGCGCGGCCATTGATGCGCATCGGAAACCTGCCGACCGTCAGGTCGAACCGGTTGCCCTGCAGCCCCGGGATGCCGAGATTGCCTTCGCTGGACGAACGCGCCCAGGCCGGCAGCGGGCCTGCCCCGGCCAGCGCGGCGCTACCAGCAACATATTTGAGGAAGTGGCGGCGGTGCAGCATTGGCTCTCCTAGCGAAGTCACGGCGGGTCAATTACGTGTCTGTCTAGCGTAAGCCAGGAGCCTATCGAAGCATATTCGCGCAGCCGCCCGGTCACATATCAGTCATCGCGTCCGGCTAGTGTCCGCCGCCGAAAACGCCCGTGCGGACATTATAATCCACTGCCAGTGCATAATCCGGATCGTCGTCCGCATCGACCATCAGCTGCCCCGCGCGTTTCAGCAGCTTGTGGCAGTCATGGGAAAGGTGGCGCAGGCGCAATGTCTTGCCGTTTTCTGCATAGCGCGCAGCGAGGTCTTCGATGGCTTGCAGGGCGGACTGGTCGACCACGCGGGAGCGCTTGAAGTCGACGATCACGACGTCAGGATCAGTTTCCGGGTGGAAGAGTTCGGCGAAGCCGTCGGTCGAGCCGAAGAAGAGCGGGCCTTCGATCTCGTACACATGCGCGCCGGGCGTGCGCACGCTGTCGCGCTCGATGACATGGATGCGGCGCGCATTGTTCCAGGCATAGGCGAGCGCCGAGACAATCACGCCAACGACCACCGCCGTGGCAAGGTCATAGGCGACGGTCACGCCGGTCACGAGCACGATCACGAACGCATCCATCAGCGGGATGCGCGTCATGATCCGCAGGCTTTGCCAGGCGAAAGTGCCGATCACGACCATGAACATGACGCCGACCAGCGCGGCGAGCGGAATGCGCTCGATCAGGCTGGAGCCGACCAGGATGAAGGCAAGCAGGAACAGCGCAGCCGAGATGCCCGAAAGGCGCGTACGCCCGCCCGACTTCACGTTGATCATCGACTGGCCGATCATGGCGCAGCCACCCATGCCGCCGAAGAAGCCGGTCACGACATTGGCCGTGCCCTGCGCGAGGCATTCCTGCGAGGCACCGCCGCGTTTGCCGGTGATCTCTCCGACCAGGTTCAGGGTCAACAGGCTCTCGATCAGGCCGATTGCCGCCAGGATCAGCGCGTAGGGAAAGATGATTTCGAGTGTCTCGAACGTAAAGGGAACAGTAGGAACGGCAAAAGGCGGCAGGCCGCCCTTCACCGAAGCGAGATCGCCAACCGTCGGCACGTTCAGTCCGAACCCGATGACGATGCCGGCGACAATGCCGATCCCGGCAAGGGGGGCGGGAATGATCTTGGTCAATTTCGGCATGCCCCAGATGATCGCCATGGTCAGCGCCGTAAGGCCCAGCATGATGGCGAGCGGCGCGCCGCTCATCCATTCGCCGCCCGCAAAGCCGTGACCGCCGACTTCCGCCGTTCCGGGCACCTTGAACTGGCCGAGCTGGGCCAGGAAGATCACGATGGCGAGGCCGTTCACGAAACCGAGCATAACCGGATGCGGCACCAGCCGCATGAACTTGCCCAGCTTGAAGACGCCCGCGATCAGCTGCAGGATCCCCATCAGTACGACCGTTGCGAACAGGTATTGCGGCCCCATTCCTTCGGCAATGCGGGAGTCATGCACCAGGCCGACCATGACGACGGCAAGCGCGCCGGTCGCGCCGGAAATCATGCCCGGTCGTCCACCAAACAGGGCAGTGATCAGGCCGACAATGAAAGCCGCATAGAGACCCGCGAGCGGCGTCACACCAGCAACGAAGGCAAAGGCAACTGCTTCAGGTACGAGCGCAAGGGCGACGGTAAAACCGGCAAGCAGCTCTGTCTTCACCCGCATCGGCGTCATGGCGGACAGGCCATTTCCGGCCCAGTCGGCACGGGCGACGCGATCGGCAAATGCCGCAAAAGTCGATTTTACCATGTTTGGGGCCTGCTTCTATGTGTTCAGCGCGGAGGAGCGCACCTCATACAGGCATCATGTTGCATTGCAACTTTGTGGCTGACGCCCGTCTATGGTGGATCAGGCCGCCGATGCTGCGGCATTGGCCGTTCCGGCAGCAACCCAAGCGCCGCGGAAGTCACGGGCGGGCTCCAGCTTGTTGGTCAAGCCAATGAGGCCCTCGCCCTGACCCAGCAGAACCAGGCCGCCCGGCACAAGCTGGCTTGCAAGGCTTTCAACCACACGCACGCGCGCAGAACGGGCCATGCCCGGCAGCACATTGCGGCAGATGATGACATCGAACTTGCCGAGGCCAGCCGCGCTTTCGAGCAGGTTGTGCTGGCGGAAACTTATATGGGACCGAAGGGCCTCACTGGCTTCCCACTGGCCCGTCTCAAGCCGGTTGAAATGCTTGGTCAGGCGGTGAATCGAAAGTCCCTTCTGAACATCATAGTGACCGTAGCGGCCCATACGGGCGTTCTCGGTCGTGACCTTGCAAATATCTGTCGACAGAATCTCGATCTTGGCGCCGCGAAGAGCGGGCGGCAGCTCGTCTTCGAGCAGGATCGCCAGAGAATAGGCTTCCTGTCCGGTCGAACCACCCGCCAACCAGATTTTGAGGCGCCCCGTATTCGTCGCCTTGAGACGTTCGGGCAACACATCCGTCAGCACGCGCTGCAGCGTGTCCCGTTCACGGAAAAAGCGCGTGTCCTTGGATACCAGTGTCGCCGCGATCTCTGAGATAAAGGCGGGATTGGCCCGCGATTTCACGCAATGGACCAAGTCTTCCATCGTGCCGAAGCCCTCGCGCCGCGCGATGGGGGCGAGCCGGGCTTCGATAAGATAGGCTTTGGATTTCGGAATCGACTGTCCGGACCCCTTCAGGGCCAGATCTGCCAACTCGTTGAACACCTCATCCTTCATGTCCCGCTCCGAACCCGGGTATTTCGACCCCAATCGTTACCAATATCGAGGCTTTTATTAAGAAATGCTTCAAACGAGGCCGACTTCTGCAAATTTGCTTTCCAGAATGTCAGCGTCGAACGGCTTCATGATGAACTCGTCCGCGCCCGACCGGATGGCCTCGTTGATATGCTCGGCATCGTTCTCGATAGAACAGAATACCACCAGCGGCTTCTTGCCGCCATCTTCACGGCGCAATGCCCGCAGGAAATCCAGCCCGTTCATCACCGGCATGTTCCAGTCGAGCAGCACGGCGTCCGGCATGCTTTCCCGGCAGGCCTTCAGAGCCTCGGCGCCGTTTCCAGCCTCGACGATATTGAACTTCAGGTCCTGGATAATGCGCGCCGCAACTTTCCGTACGACGCGCGAATCGTCAACGATCAGGCAGGTTTTCATGGTCGGTGCTCCCACAGCAGACCTTCAGGTCGAGTTAACGATTGCCCGACGAGCGTTAAGATTTCGCTGCCAGTCTCGAAGAAACCGGTCAAAAGTCGCATCAGCCTTCAGCACGGATATGCGTCGCCATGATGATGGCGACATCCTCGCCCTGCTTGGCCGTGATTTCGCCTTCCAGGCTGTCGCAGATCATCTTTGCGAACAGCGGCTGGATATTGTCGGGCTTCCAGCCGTCCTCGGGTTCGATTCCCTGAACAGACCTGGCGGCCTCGTCCTTCAGTTTCACCCGCTCGCCACGCGACGAGACCGTCATCGTCATGCCAGCCGCTTCGTTGCGTACGCGGGCCTGGATCACGCCGCCGCGCGGAAGCGTGTCGACCGACATCATGATGAGGTTCATCAGCAGGCGGGCGTGCGAATAGCTGAGATGGTCGGTGGCGATATCCCATTCGATGCTGGGCTTCAGGCCGTTCAGGAAGTTCTCGGTGATCTTCTTGAATTCATGCATGTCGGCCGTGCCAGCCTGCAGGCCAAGCGAGCCATAGGCGTAGCGCAGGAACTGGATCGTCGCAGCCGCCTTGCGGGCACTGGATCGAAGCAATTCCTCGAACTGCTGGTCCATGTCGGAATCACCGGGTTCGTCCAGCATTTCGAGGGCGCTGGTCACGCCGGAGACGGGTGACACGAGGTCATGGCAGATGCGAGACGATATGAAGGCTGAAAGCCGTGCAGGATCGATCATGGAAGGTCCAGCCCGTTGTTGACGTGAGATTACGTGCAAAATCGAGTGAGCCGCGTCTCGTGTCAATCAGTAGGGCGTGAAACTCATGCAACAGTATTGTCACGCGCCCCGCGCGCAAGACTGTTCCGCTCTCGGGTGCAGGACAAGAATCATCCGTTTGCACAAGCGCCGTTGCCAAGTGTGCGGTCGGCCCTGACAGGCTGCAGGCAAGGCCAGCGTGCGCCTTACTTTTTAACCCAGGCGCCGGTTTCGTCCATGTAGTACTGGCCGGATCCAGTTCGCGCGATCTGCTTCTCACCGGTTACACGGGCCACCTGGGCCACCGTGGTTCCGGTTTGCTGCGACAGTTGCTCATAAAGCGCGCGACGTCTGTTGTTGATCTCCTGAACCTTGCGGACGACGGCAGGTTCTGCCGAGCCGACCACGCCGAGATAGCCGTCGATACGCTCACCGACCTGGCCAGCGGAGATGGCGGCTTCGAGCTGGGGGTCACCAGCATGTGCCGCCGGCGCGCTCACGATGGCGAGCGACGCGATGGCCAGAGCGATGAAGACATTCTTGATCATGTTCATGATATATATCCTGTCGTCGCTATTGGGGGAACAGATCAGGGTTGTTGGAAATCAGGTCTTCGACATCCTTGTCGAGCTTGATGCGCACTTCCTGATCGATCTTCACGTTCAGATTGATCGTGATGGGTTTGTCGGATGGTTCAATTCGGATTGTCGGCGTGCATGCGGCAGTAAGCGCAACGCAACCGACAAGAAACAGTGTTTTCTGCGGGGTCGTCAATTTATGACTCCTTTTGTCTACGCGCGAACATGACATGGTTCAGCTTAACGTCAATCGACTGCATGGTTGTCTCTCATTCATCCGGCCGATTGTCTTTATCATTGGCCATATCGACGACCATTTTGACAAATTTGTCCTGCTGGGTGGCATAGGACCCGCTCTTGACCAGTTCCGCCAGATCGGAATCGAGAGACAAGTTGAACTCGAACGCCTGCCCTTTCGGCATGGTCAGTTTCTTGCCGAAAGCCAGCGGCTGCGTATTGCGACCGATCAAATGCACGCTTGCCACGGTCCGGTTCATCAGGTCGCCTGACAGGCCGATTTCCAGGACGGAGAATTGCAGGTCCTTCAACGCGTCGAATGCCAGTTTGGCATTCGGGTCGCTGTCGGCCGCCGAGTTGACCGCATCACCTGTATAAGCGATCCGCCCTCCCTTCGCGTCAGCCGCCAGAAGCGCGTCACGCACCTGGACTTCGCTGCCGACGAAATCCACCGGGAACGTACCGCTGACCGTGCCCGTTGCCTGGACATCGGGCAGCTTCAGAACCGCCACCAACTGGCTGAGTTCAATCGCGTCAGCTGTCACCTCCACGCGCTGGTCGTTGCCGCCCAGCGTCCACTGGAGAGGCGAGATCGCGATCCGGCCTCCCGCGAACGGGAAACCGGCCTTTTCGACACCCAGGACCTTGCCCTTGTCGAGATGAAACTGGATCAGACCATCCGTCAGCGGAACGCCGATGCTGAGCGATCCGACAGTCACGACCTGTCCGCGATCTGTCGTCAACTCCAGCAGGTCGCTGAACCGGATCTTGCCATTGACGTCCTCAATCCGGCCAAGCCGCGTTGTCTGGAATCCAAATTTCTCAATCGTGACGTCCCCTGTCGCGGACAGTTTCCCCGAAACAATATCGACATCTGCCTTTGCCGACGCATCACCAGCGGCAAGGGTAAAGACGCCGCGCAGTTTTTCGGACAGCATGACAGGCTGGAGTCCGCCAGAGCGGAACGCCAGCGGGCGCGAACGGATGGCCGCCGTGCCGTTGAGCTTTACCACGTCGAGATTGATCGTGGTGTCAGCAACTGTCGTCCCGCCCGCCTTCAGGCGCAACGGGCCGGTCATGACAAGCTGCCCATTGGTCAGCGCTGCGGTCATGTCCGAGATAAGCGGCTGGTAAAGTGGGTCACTCCGATAGTCCTGGATAAGGACACCGTTGGCGTTCAAATTGCCGGACAGGCCACCTTTTCCACTGGTCCCGTCAAATACGAAACTCTCGGCAGAAACCTTTGCAGGCACCAGCTTCCCGTTGAATAATGTTGCACCCAGTCGCGCCGACAGTTTCGGTGCGCCGCTGCCTGTTGCGATACCCATGCGCGGTGCTTCACCCGACAGGATCAGGGTGCGCGATCCTATTTCGAGAGGCAGGTCGAGGTGGTTTGCGAGCACTGTCATTGCCAGCCCGCCATTTGTCGACCAGTCGACCGATGCCTTCGTCAGGTCCAGCGTGCCGGACGTCGACCCTGTGGAGAATGGGAGATTTACCGCGCCCAGCGTGACCGTGCCGGCGGGAGACGCGCCGCCCTTGCGGATGAAGCCATCGCCCTGCGGACAGGCGTTCAGGCGAACAGGCTCGGCGCGAATGCTCCCGAAAACGAACCCCTGACTGGAAACACTGACGCATTTGGCGCCGTCCGGCTGCACCTGCCAACCTGATTCATCACGCGTGGCGCGAAGCCCGCCAACCAGTTCGGTCGTCTTCAGGTCGATCCCGGACATCTGTCCGGACAGGGACAAGCGCCCGCGGCCGAGAAGGTCAAACTGATCCGGCGCGCTGGTCATGGCGAACGTCCCGAGATCAGCCGACAGCGTCTTTCCGCCGGCTGTCCAGGGCTTGAGCTTGAATGCGTGCGCCTTGATCTGGAGTCCCGCGGTTCCCTGCTGCAAGTCGTCGAGGCCGAACTGCAGGTCGGGACCGCCGCCGCCAGACAGCGTGATGCTGCCACGCACAGCGCGTTCCGGCCCCTGGATCGACAGCCACGGCCCATCCGCCGGAGGCATGATTTTCAGCCGCAACCCGGACGCAGCCTTCAGAAGGGTTTCCTGCCGGCTTGAGAATGAGAAGACGCCGTCTCGCGTGCCCGCACTGAACGCCAGATCCAGATCGAACTTTGACAGCGCCCGGACAGCCGCAGACCGAAAACTGCTTCCGTGATCTGATAATGTGCCTGGAAATACGATCGGCGCTGTGAGTTCCTGGCGCAGGTCGGGAGCAACATGCGCATCCGTTGCAGACGCACGACCGACATATAGCAATGTGCCTTCGGCTGACCGGCTGAATGTGCCATTCGACGATAACGCCCCGGCACCACCTTGCGGCGCGATGGCCTGGGATGCCGAGAAGCTGACGGGTCCGCCGATGTTTCCGGCATCGCCTTTCAGGTCACCTTCAAGGCTCAAAGTGCTCGCGCCATACCCGTCGCGTAACACGTCTCCGGACTCCAGCTTGAACGTCGCAGCCGTCAGCGCCGCCAGTGCGTCTGTCGCCGAGAGGCTCGGCAGCTCGGTGAAGCTCGCCTCGCCGCTGGTCCGGACCGCGCTCAGATGCCCGCCCGGAATCACACCCTCGACGACCGAGCCGGTCCAGTTAAGTGTCATCGGTCCGTCGCCGATATCTGCGGCATCGATCTTGGCTGTGAAGACCGCATCCGTGATGGAGACGGTGTTCAGATCGGCGCGCTCCAGGACGATGTTCGCATCCCCTGAAATCCGCCCCATGTCCGCAACCAGGGAAATGGCGCCTTCGGACCAGTTGAATTCGCTCTCAGCACCCTTGAGCGCAGCCGGGTCCAGCACGAGGTCGAGCGTGCCTTTCTTTGGAAAGGTGCCGTGCATTGCCACGGTCGCGGACAGCTCGCCCGCCTCCGTTGCGAAGAATATCCGTCCATCGGTGATTTCAATCGCTGGCAAGGTTACTTTGCCTGCACCATCCGATTGGCCGGCCAGCTTCTCGAGCCCGTAGAAGCGCATGCCCGTTTCATCGAGCGTGCCGCGCACGACCGGCCTGTCCACGGTAATGCCGGTTAATTTCGGCGTGAACAGGCGCGGCCAGCTGAGATACGCACTGGCCTCCGATGCCTCGAAAGGCACGTCAGCGCCCGCGCGGACTTTCAGGTCGCGAATGGTGGCGCCATCTGAGCCAATCTGTACAAACTTCCCCTCACAGGAGAGCTGCCGCTCGGCGCACCAGCCAGCCATCGCGCGTTCGGCGACGGTCTTGCGCAGGAACCATCCCGTTGCCAGGGCACCGATCAGGAGAAGGACGACCGCCACGACCGTCCAGCGAACCCAACGGATCGGACGCTCCAGCGTGTCGTCGTCCGGGATTCCTACATTTTGGTCATCTGTCGTATTCACGGTACAATCCGGCTTGCTTCTTGCTAGTCTTGAATTCTAGAGTCTTAAAAAGCCAAGAAGGCTAAATTTAGCGCGTTCTGCATTCTTTAACGCGTATATGTCAGAATGAACGCTTGTTCATCCGCAATTGCGTAAGTGACGCGGAGGGGCTTGGGAAGAACGGGAAGTTACGCGTGGAAGAATACACCGAAACCGAACCGCATGCGACACGGACGCCGAAGCGGAACGTGTCCCAGGGCATGAAGAGCCTCGCTGTGCTGTTTATTCTGGGCACGGCCTCAGCTGTGGCCGGTCTTTTCATGGTCGATTCGTCAGGCCAACCCACCCATGGAACGGCTGTGGCGGCAACGCCGCCGCCGCTTGCCGTGACCCTGCTTAGCGCCACCGACATGTCCGATTCCACTGTTCTCGTGCATCAGACAGGAACGCTGAAATCGCGCCAGACCCTGACGGAGCTCGTGGTCAGTCTCGGCGCCAATCACCAGGATGCCAATAGCGCCCTGCAGACACTCTATTCCGGCGACCTTCTGGACGCGCGGCGCCTGCGTCCCGGGCTCACCGCAGAGACCTATCTCGACGGTGACCACCTGAAAGCCTTGTCGATCCGTGCCGAAGCTGACCGCAGTCTCCTGATCACACGCAGCCAGGACGGCAACTGGGAAGCAACCGCTCTGAATGCCCGCCTGACCCCCAGCGTCCACCGCATTGCCGCATCGATCGATACGTCCATCTACGACACGGCCCGTCGGCTCGGCGCAGGTGACCAGCAGGTCGTCGATTTCGCCAACGCGTTCGCATATGACGTTGATTTTCAACGTGAAATTCACCCAGGCGACCAGTTCGAGATCGTCTACGAGACCTATGTCGATGAACGTGGAAAGCCGATCAAATCCGGCGACGTGATCTTTGCCTCGCTCAATGGCCAAGCGCTCAGCCGAGATTTCTATCGCTTCACACCGAGCGATGACCAAGTGCCGGATTATTTCGACAGCAAGGGTGAAAGCGCCACCAAATTCCTGATGAAAACGCCGATCAATGGCGCCCGGCTGTCATCATCCTTCGGCAAGCGCCGGCACCCGATTTCGGGCTACACCCGCCTGCACAAGGGAACCGACTTTGCGGCCCCGTCAGGCACGCCGGTCTTTGCTGCCGGACACGGCGTCGTCGTCCGGGCCAGCCGCTATGGCGGTTATGGCAACTACGTCAAAATCAAGCATGCCAATGGCTACGAGACCGCTTATGCGCACCTCTCCCGTTATGGCCGGGGAATGAAATCGGGCAAGCGCGTCCGCCAGGGCGATATCATCGGCTATGTTGGCTCTACCGGCGCCTCGACGGGTCCTCACCTCCACTATGAGGTCTACATCAAGGGCACCCCCATGAACGCCATGCGGCTCAAGTTGCCAACTGGCCGAAAACTGGCCGAGACACCTGAAATCCTTGAGGAATTTGCACTCAAGAAGGCCGAAATCGACCAGATTCGCGCCAGTCAGGGCGCCGATATCGGCCAGGCTCTGCTCGTATCGGCCTCAACCGGACGCCCCTGATCCATCCTGAATACTGCAAAAGCCGCCCGACACTCGCGTTGTTGGCGTATTTCTTGCTCGTGATGCCCTGAATCACTCAGCGTGGTCCATCCGGACCCTGCAAGGGACATCAGGTATGACGAAAAAACGTTTGGGCCCGGCAAAGGTCGATCGCACATTCCGCCCGCACCATATGCTGGAATGGGCGATGGCCGCCTGTGTCGTGCTGGGCATGCTGGCGCTCTTCATATTCGTTCGCCCGCAACAGCCGGAAAACCTCACCAGCGCGGATGCCGCGCAGGCGATGCTTGATTTCCGTGAGAACATGCCCTCGGCCTCGACGGCGAACAGGATCGGGCAGGTCACAGCCGGGGCCGCCGCCGCTGATGTGCTGGAAGTGCTCGGCGCCAGTACAGAAGACGCGGAAGCCGCCGTCGACGCCCTGCGCCGGACCGGCCTTGTTGACCGCAAGCGCATGCGCCCCGGAACAGCCCTCACCGCCTATTTCGACGAGAGCACCCTGCAGGATGACACAAGCCGCCTGATCGCGGTGTCAGTCAAGCCAAACGCCAAGAATACGCTCCTGGCGACGCGTCAGGCGGACGGTAGATTCTTTGTCAGCGTACTCACCGCGCGCCTCGTCACGTCGCACCGACGGGTCGCAGGCAGGATCGAGACAACGCTCCCTGCTGCGCTTGTTGGCGCTGGCGGCACACCGGCACATGCCACCGCGCTTGCCGCCCTGTTCCCGGATGATCCTGCCCTTTCGTCTGGCGGAAAAAAGGGCGAGCGCTATGACGCCGTATTCGAGATCGCCGAAGACGAGCGCGGAAACTTCATCGAGAATGGCGACCTCGTGTTCGCCGCATTCAACGGCGTGTCGAGCCACGGTAGCTGGTATCGCTATACGCCCGGCGACTCTGGGCGCACCGAGTTTTTTGACGCCAATGGTGTGGCTGCCCAACCTTTCCTCACGCGCTTCCCCATCGGACGCGTGCCGATCAATTCAGGCTTCGGCCAGCGCTATCATCCGCTCACGGGACAATTGCACCTGCACACAGGTATCGACTATCGCGCCCCGGCCGGCACACCAATCCTGGCCGCTGGTGACGGCATCATCGAATCCACTGGCTTCAGTGACGGTTATGGTCGGCATGTTCGCATCCGACACAAGCGAGGCTACCAAACACTCTACGCGCACATGTCGAAATTTGCCGGTCTGGTCGCTGGCGACACCGTGAATGCCGGAGATATCATCGGTTATGTCGGCGATACCGGGTCGGCAACCGGCGCGCACCTTCACTACGAAATCCGCCGAAACCATCGCTATGTGAACCCGATGACGCTCGAATTGCCGTCAGGACGCAACTTGGCCAGCGAGCCGGAGGAATTTGCAGCGTTCATCACGCAGAAGGCAAAAATCGACGCCCTCCGCGGCGCAACGGTTCCAGACAATGTCATGGCAACATCGCTACTGCCCGTGGTGCACACGAGCAGTCCTTAAAAGGACGAGCCCCGTCTAGTCGGCAGACAGGTGCGCGTTGAGAAAGTCCAAACTGTTCGACAGGACATCAAACCGCGCCTGCGTCGATTGCAGATAGTGATCTTCGTCATCCAGTGTGATGAGCGTGACGTCCGCAACGCCGCGAGCAGCGTTTGCCAGATCCTGGCTCTGCTCGAAAGGCACGGTCGAGTCCTGATCGCCCGCGATAAGCAAGACAGGAACCTTGAATTCGTTCACCCGTGACGTCGGCGTGATACGTTGACGGCTCTCGGTGGAATCAAAACGACTCACGCCCAGAAACCGCTCCACGCTGTTTACGAGAAAAGTTTGATAGCCATAATCGGACAGGAACTTGAACGGGTTCGTCAGCGGGTTTACCGCGACGACGCATCGAACTGCCGCCTCGTCATGCAAGGGCGCCATTAAGGCCGCATAGCCGCCATAGCTGGCGCCTACGATGCAGGCATTGCCGGAAACGGATACACCCTCATCGTCAGCCCATACTGCGGCATCGAGGATATCAGTGACCATCTTGTCTCCGAATTCACCATAGCCTGCATCCCGGAAATCCGTACCGTATCCGATGGAGCCGCGAAAATTTGGCTGGATGACCGCATAGCCTGCTGCCGCATACGCTTGCGCCCACCAATCGAAGCCGAACGCATCCTTCGTTTCCGGTCCGCCATGCGGAAGCAAAATCAGCGGGAACGGACCATCACTCCGTGCCTTGCCCGGCGGAAGCGTGAGGTATCCATGAATGAGCAGACCATCGCGAGCATGATAAGAAATGGCTTCAATCTGGCCCAGCGGGCGCGCATCAAGATGCGGCGCCTTGTTGCCGACTGGCGACAGCGCGCCAACGTCCGGTTCGAAAAGATAATAGTCTATCGGCTGGCCTGCATGCTCGACTGCGATCACACTCTGAGATCGGTCGTCCGTCCACGACTCGATCATGACCGCCGCTCCGTTCATCGCAGCGGCAATTGCCTCAAGCTGCGACTTGAGCGCCGGGTCTTCAAAAATCTGCATGGTCTTGTCGCCAGGCAGTTCAAAGCCAACGACCTGCAGAGAACGCGAATCGATTACCGGAGCCACAGTCCCACTTTCGTATCCGAGATCAATACGGGTCAGCGTGCCATCGTCCAGCGACATACGATGCAGTCCATAAGGCTCGCCTTCATCGAGGAAGACCACAAGGTTTTCACCGGATGAATCCAAACCCCATATCGTGAGCGGATTGAAGGAAAGGTTCTGTCGTTCGAACAAGACCTTCTTGCCTTTGGTTATGCTTACCTCGTGATTGCCCCGGCTCACTTCCCGATACCGATGCTCGGCAATCATTGTTCCATCCGGTGCGTGAACTGCACCGACGACGAAACGTGTGTCAGAGTCGACTTGTCGAGAACTTCCCTTTTTCAGGTCAGTTTTCATCACGGAATAGGTGGCACGATCACCATTTTTTGTTCGCACCCGCCCGGGTTCGTTGTCCGAGACCTTGGATACGATTGAAAACATGATCTTGTCAGTCTCATCAGGTGCAATCGCGACAAGATTGTTCGTGTCGAGCCAGCTACGGTTGTCTTTCATCAACATCACCGGCTTCTGGTCGGTCAGGTTGAAAGCAACGGCCCGCTCGAAGATATAGTCTTCCTTGCCCGAGCTGACCTGCAGCGTCTCGAACGCTTCGATATCGAGGATCAAGGTGTCATTGTTGGCCCAGTAGTGCCGAACCACACGAACGTCTTGAAATGCAGGCAACAGAATCGGCGCGTCGCTGGAATCCAGCGGTAGAATGCAGATCGAAGCCGTAACTTGCGGTGCGCACTCCACCGCGAGGTACTTCCCGTCAGGCGATATTTGGGGATTTCCGATTGCGTCTGCCCGACCAAAAAGCTCAGCGACCTCATTCAAGGTCTCGGCGCCGGAACCAAGTGCAAGGCAAAGCGAAGAAACACCGGCCACAGCCAGCCGTTTAAGGTTGTGCAAAATTCCCTCCCGCGTTGTAGCCTTTATCGCTAACGCGGCGGGAGGGAAGGAGCAAGCAAAGGTTGCTAGTTCAGAACCACTTTGCCCTTGGAGAAATCGTTCGGGACGCCGTTGATGGAAAGCACATCACCTTCCACCCCGACATGGATCGTTTCGCCGTCGGCAATACGGCCCTCAAGCAGGAGGCGTGCAAGGGGATCCTGCAACTCCTTCTGGATCACGCGCTTCAGCGGCCTTGCACCATAGACCGGGTCGTAGCCTCGCGCGGCCAGCCAGTTGCGGGCATCGGGGCTGATATCCAGCTTCATCTTGCGGGCTGACAGGAGATGCTCAAGGCGGCCCATCTGGATATCGACGATATGGTCGATCTCGTCGCGTCCGAGACGCTTGAAGAAGACGATCTCATCGATACGGTTGATGAATTCAGGCCGGAAGTGCATCCGGATCGCACTCATCACGCTTTCGCGGACGTCATCGGTAATCTCACCTTCGGCACCACTCGCCAAGGCATCTGAACCGAGGTTCGACGTCATGATGATGATCGTGTTCTTGAAGTCCACGGTCCGACCCTGACCATCGGTCAGGCGGCCGTCATCAAGCACTTGGAGAAGCGTGTTGAACAGGTCCGGGTGAGCCTTCTCGACTTCGTCGAACAGGATCACCTGATAAGGCCTGCGCCGTACTGCTTCTGTCAGCGCACCGCCCTCATCATAGCCGACATAACCTGGAGGGGCACCGATCAGGCGCGCAACCGAATGCTTCTCGGAATATTCCGACATGTCGAGGCGCAGGATCGCCGTGTCATCCTCGAACATGAACTCGGCGAGCGCTTTGGTCAGCTCGGTCTTGCCGACACCCGTCGGGCCAACGAACAGGAACGAGCCTATGGGCCGGTTCGGATCCTGCAATCCTGCACGCGCGCGACGCACGGCATTCGATACGGCTTCAAGGGCCGCGTCCTGGCCGACGACGCGTTTGCGAAGATCATCCTCCATGTGCAGGAGCTTTTCTCGTTCGCCTTCCAGCATCTTGTCGACCGGTATTCCGGTCCACTTGGAAACAACCGCTGCAATGTGCTCCGGCCGAACAACTTCCGACACAAGACCATCATCAGCCTCATCGGACCCTTCGACATCCTTGATCTGCTTTTCGAGCGCAGGAATGGTAGAGAACTTGAGTTCGGATGCACGGGTCAGATCGCCTGAACGTTGTGCCTCAGCCATGTCAGCATAGGCCCGATCGAGCTGGTCCTTTGCAGTTGCCGTGCCCTTGAGCTTGTTCTTTTCGGCTGACCAGGTTGTCGTCAATTCATCCGATTGCGACTGAAGTTCGGCAATGTCGTTCTCGATTGTGCTGAGACGGTCTTTCGACGCGGCGTCCTTTTCCTTCTTGAGCGCTTCTGCTTCGATCTTCAGCTGCAAAAGCCGCCGGTCGATCTCGTCGAGCTCTTCCGGCTTGGAATCGACCTGCATGCGCAGGCGCGCAGACGCTTCGTCCATCAAGTCGATGGCCTTGTCGGGCAGGAAGCGGTCGGTGATGTAACGGTTGGACAGTGTCGCAGCGGAAACAATCGCGGCATCCGAGACACGCACGCCATGGTGCGCCTCATAACGCGCCTTCAAGCCGCGCAGGATGGAGATCGTATCCTCAACCGATGGTTCGTCGACAAACACAGCCATGAAACGACGGGCAAGCGCCGGGTCGCCTTCAACGTGCTTGCGGTATTCGTCGAGCGTGGTCGCACCAATGCAGTGGAGTTCGCCGCGCGCGAGGGCTGGCTTCAGGAGGTTTGACGCATCCATCGCGCCGTCGCCTTTGCCCGCACCGACCAGCGTGTGCATCTCGTCGATGAACAGGATCACGCCGCCTTCAGCCTGCTGGACTTCGTTCAGCACCGCTTTCAGGCGCTCCTCGAACTCACCACGGAACTTTGCGCCCGCAATCAGCGCGCCCATGTCGAGCGCCAGCAGTCGCTTGCCCTTCAGGCTTTCCGGCACGTCGCCGTTCACAATTCGCAGGGCAAGGCCTTCGGCAATCGCGGTCTTGCCGACGCCGGGCTCACCTATCAGGACCGGGTTGTTCTTGGAGCGGCGGGAGAGAACCTGCATTGTGCGGCGGATTTCCTCATCGCGGCCGATGACCGGATCGAGCTTGCCCTCACGGGCATCCTTGGTGAGATCGCGGGCATATTTTTTCAGCGCCTCGTAGCCTTCTTCAGCATTGGCGCTATCGGCCGTTCGCCCCTGGCGCAGCTCGTCGATCGCCGTTTCCAGCGACTTGACGCTGGCTCCGGAACTACGGAGGACGTCGGCCGCCGGATCGCCGGACAGTCCGGCTATCGCCAGCAGCAGTCGCTCGGTCGTAACAAAGGAGTCACCCGCCTTTTTCGCGCCGGCCTCGGCATCCTGGAACAGTTTGGCGCTGGCTTGTTCAAGACGCAGGCCCGTATTCGCACCGCTGACCTTGGGCAATTTTGCCAACGCTGCGTCGACACCCTGGACAACGAGTTCTGGCCGTCCGCCTCCCGCACGAATGAGATTGACCGCCATCTGGTCGCGGTCTTCAAGCATGGTTTTCAGGACATGGGCAGGTGTGAGCGTCTGGTGGCCTTCGGCCAGCGCCAGCGTCTGGGCGCCCTGAACGATCGCGCGTGCGCGCTCTGTATATTGTTCGATATTCATTATTCATCCCCTTCCAAAGGCAGACAAGAACTATGGAATAGAGACCCCGCTCAGCGGCGGTCCCTTGCTGATGTATTGAATTTGGGGAGTGACATCCGGCAACGCAAGTCGCGCCACCTGCGACAAGTTCAATCGCGCCGGAAAATGAATTCGCGATCAACCTGCGCGCCAACCGGGAAATCGTATTCGCCGACCTTGCTGAATCTGTATCGCGAATAAAATTTCTGGGCGCGGTCGTTGCCTGACCAGACTCCCAGAAAGAGAGGGGGGCGGCCCGCAGATTCGACCCATTCGAAGACCCGCAACATCAACGCCGCACCGATACCCGCAGACAGGATATCCGGACGAACATAGAGCCGGCGAAGTTGGAGCGCGCCCACCGGCATCGGGTCGACCGGAAGGTCGCAGGGGCTGGCCTGAGCGTAGCCCACCAGATTTCCGTTCGATGTTGTGGCAACCCATATCGGCCGATCAGCCTGCGCCGCCTGACGCTGCCAGGTGGCGAGTCCATAGTTTTCGGACAGGAATGCATCAAGATCTTCTGGCGAATAGAGATTCTCGAACGCCGCGACGAAGGATGCAATGCCAAGCTCCCGCAAGGCTTCGGCATCCGTAGGCACGGCCCGTCGAATTGCTATTTCAGCTCGATCGCCTTGCAAAACGGCGACGCCTAGTCTGCAGCCGTTTCAGCGGAATCGTTGGCGCCCGCTGATTCACTTTCAGCAGCCTGTGCTGGCTTGCGGCGACCGCGCGAGAGCGTCTTCATAACCCCGTCCGTCACGACCTCAGATCCTTCGGAGGTCTCTTTTGCACGATACGGCTTGCGGCGTGTTTTCGGGCGATCGGAATCCGACTTGGGCTTCGGCTTGGTCTCCGCAGCCACTTCAGGTTTTCCGGCATCGTCGTCGGCATCAATAACCTTGATCGGCTCCGCTTTCGCGGGCGCGGATTCGTCATTATCGGAATCCTCGTTGCGAGGCGCACGCGACGTCACTTCTACCGTGGCTTCATCCTGATCCGCGTCGGAACTGGAATTATCGTCGGAATCGTCACCGCGATTGTCGCGGCGGTTATCCCGATCATCGCGTCCGCCACGTTGCTGAGGCGGCTGCTGCTGCCGGTCCTTGGCTTCCGCCTGCTTGGCGACAATGCGCTGATAGTGTTCAGCGAACTGGAAATAGGCTTCTGACAGGACACGGTCGCCACTGGTATGGGCGTCCCGGGCGTATTGCTGGTATTTTTCGAGGACCTGTTGCGCTGAGCCACGGATCTTCACGTCCGGTCCGACGCTTTCATAGTGCCGGTTCGGGTTATTGTGATTGGCGTTACTGGTATTACCGCCTGAGCGACGATTGCGCCCGCGTGAGCGTTTCATGAATGTGTATCCTGTTTCATGCGCCTGCTTGTCTTGCAGGCAATTCCCAACGCAATGGCCGAAGGATTTTTGGCCGAGCCCCGTATTTGCGCGAGTCTGACGAGGGTGGAGCGACTTGCCTTAAGCGGCTTCCAACACCTCACGCATAGGTTCTAACCTGTATTATGCACGCCGCCAAGCAGAAAAGTGAGTATCAGGAATCGGGCTGAATAGCCCATACGACGCGGTCATTTCCGCCCAGGTCCTTGCCACCACCAACACCGACAAGACCCGCCGCCAACAGAATTTCGCGTACCGCGCGATTCTGATCGAATCCGATCTCAAGCACCAGGGGCGTTCCTGGTTTCAAAAACGTTCGGGCAAGACCGGCAATCTCACGATACGCGTCAAGGCCGTCCTTGCCGCCATCAAGTGCCGCTGCCGGATCATGCATCCGCACTTCAGGATCAAGCGTGGCGATCACGTCCGTGCAAATATAGGGCGGATTCGAAATGATCAGGTCAACGTCCTGCCAACCCTGCCAGTCCTTCCACGTCGACACCATAACGCTGGCGCGCGCTTCAAGGCCATGGCGTGCAATATTCTCTGCCCCGAGGGACGCCGCATCCGCATCCGCCTCGATACCGACACCCGTAACGTCTGGCCTGGCACTGAGCATCGCAACGAGCAGGCAACCCGAGCCCGTACCAAGATCGGCGATCGATAGGCCGGGACGATCGAGCAAAAGACGCAGCGCCGCCTCCACAACGACTTCACTGTCAGGCCGCGGCACCAGCGCGCGCGCATCTGAAATGAATTCGAGCCCGAAGAAAGATGCCGAACCCGCGATATGCTGGAAAGGCTCACGGGCTTCCCGACGCGCCACCATTCGTCCGAACGCGTCCGACAGGCTTTCAGGAACCGCCTGATGCCCTCTGATAATAAGGTCCGACATGGCCAGCCCTGACGCCAGTGACATCAGATGCCGGGCTTCCCGCTGCGGTGTCTCCAGGCCGGCATTACGCAGCCGACCGGCCGCCTCGACGATCAGGTCCGTATACGTCGGCCGGTTCAGTTGTCATCCTCCATGGCCGCGAGCTTGCGGGCCTGGTCTTCCGTGATGAGGGCCTCGACCACGTCATTCAGCTTGTCCCCGCTGATAATCCGGTCAAGCGAATAGAGCGTCAGCCCAATACGGTGATCGGTCATCCGGTTTTCCGGAAAATTGTAGGTCCGGACTTTCTGGCTGCGGTCGCCCGAACCGATCTGGCTGGCCCGCGCTTCGGCCCGTTCAGCATCCTTGGCAGAACGTTCACGTTCGTAGAGACGGATTTTGAGCTGCTCCATCGCTTTCTCGCGGTTGACGTGCTGGGACTTCTCGGAACTCGTTGCGACGATGCCTGTTGCCAGGTGCGTGATACGCACGGCAGAGTCGGTCGTGTTGACGTGCTGTCCGCCGGCGCCAGAGGAACGCATTGTATCGATGCGGACATCCTCCGGGCGCACTTCGATCTCGACATTTTCGGGTGCGGGCAGAACCGCGACTGTCGCCGCTGACGTGTGGATGCGTCCCTGCGTCTCCGTGGCGGGAACCCTCTGGACACGGTGCACGCCACTTTCCCATTTCATATGCCCGAAAACGCCGTCACCCGACACGTTGGCGATGATTTCCTTGTAGCCACCCGCATCGCCTTCGGACGCATCGATAATGTCGACTTTCCAACCCATGATCTGGAAATAGCGCGAGTACATGCGGAAGAGGTCGCCCGCAAACAGCGCGGCTTCATCACCGCCGGTGCCAGCGCGAAGTTCCATCACGATATCGGCCTTGTCGTCGACGTCTTTCGGAAGGAGCAGGACCTGGACCTCTTGCTCCAGCGCAGGCAGCTGTTCCTTCAACTCCTCCACCTCATCCCGCGCCAGTTCAACCATGTCGGGATCGCCGCTTGCGACAAGCGCCTCCGCTTCACTCAGCTCCTTGCGGGCGGACATCAGCTCGCGCGCCTTGTCGACGACGGGCTTCAGCTCAGCATACTCTTTCGACAGGGAGATTATCTCGGGCGTCTCAGTCGCTGCGCCCATGCGAGCTTCGACCTGTTCGAACCGGTCGACAACCTGTTGGAGTCTGGAAGGGGAAATAGTGGCCATGGCCGCCCTTTAGAGCGGTTTTGAGGGCGCGTGAAGCGCCCTCGCTGCCACAGTCTGCGCTTAGACGAAGATTCGAAGCACTTCGCGCACGGCCATCACGATCAAGGTGATCGATGCCAGCGCGAATACCATGAAGCGCAGGATCACTTTCGGCTGCAATACCTGAACGAGCGAATGGAGCACTCGCAGGCCCACATAGATCCACGCCGCCAGCACCATGAAATGCCCCTCACCACCCGTCAGGGCCGCGAAGAACATCAGCGCATAGAAGATCGTCGGCTGTTCGTGGAGATGATTGTAATTGTCAGCAACCGACCGGACATTCGCCGGAAGCTTGTCGCCATATGTGCCCGGGTGACGGGCCAAGTCTGGATCGATCTTCGCCTTCTGCATCGCCGGGATACGCGTCGCGTACATCCACAGCCACATGACAAGCGTCCAGCAAATCAGCGCCAGAACGGGTTTCAGTAGTTCAACAGTTACGGACATTTTGCCCCTCCCTCAGTTATTATTGTGGGGGAACCTACGGGGCAATCTGCAGTTTGAACAGCAGATTCACGTCCTTGAGGCTGACCGAGATGGGCATCGAGAAAGGCCGTAAATGCGTCGATGTCTTCAGATACGACGCTATGGCCTCCGGGACGGAGCCAGAAGGCAAGGCTGGCGCTGGGGTCATACGCCTTCATGCCTCCACGCGTGAGGCCATCGGTGCCCTCTGCCTGATAGATGGCCGACGCCGCCTGCGCGGCCCGATAGGTTGAATTCGGGTCGGACCACACGTCGCGGCGACCGTTACCAAGCAAGACCGGTGTCGGGCCGAGCAGTGCGAGCAATTCGTGCTGATCCACCGGCAGTGCCGAAAGGTCCTCGACGTAATCCTGCGCCGTCGGTGCCAGCCAATGTGGATATGTCTTGGCCATGCGCACGAGGCCTTCTCCGGTTGTGGAACGGGACAATGCTGCGCCCGCGAATCCGGACTGGTGGGCAATCACGGCATCAACCCGGCGGTCCCACACGCCGGTGATAAGCGCCGACTTGCCGTGACGGGAATGGCCCATCAAAGCCGTATGGTTTGCATCAATGCGCGGATCGGCCTCCAGCACGTCAAGCGCAGCAGAGAAACCGTAAGCCCAGGCCATCAGGGCACTTGTGGGGTTAACCGGGCCACCCATGCTCGCCATCACGGCCTGCGCCTCGCCGTTGCGGTCCGGGACGAGTTCGCTTGCGTAGAAGCTCGCGTAGGCGAGACCGGCATCAAAATAGCGGGAAACCGGGACTTCGGCGATGTAGGTGCCAAAAATGCTGGTCGCCAGAAACCCGACGAAACCGCCCATCTCCGAACCATCGCAGATGGACCCGTCGGCCGCCGTCACCGGACTTCCGGGAAACGCGGCACAGTTACTGGCAAACGTCTGACTGATCACAAGCGGTGATTTGCCCGGCGTCTTCGGGAATGCGGCAACGAGACGGAATGTGCGCGCGCCGGAACCCGATCCTATCGTGATTGGCACTTCTTCGAGCGTCCCGCGTCCGTCGAGATAGTCAGCATCCACGACGCGCCAATCGCCATGTGTGACAGGCATGCCCTCCGGCCAGGGGCCGTATAGCGTGTCCTCGAAAGCCTGCTTCAATGCATCCCGGCGGTCCGAATCCTCAGCGAATGCCGCAACATCGAGCGGCGGCTGGGGCACCGGTTTGTTGTCGGTCGCGAGGCTGGCATAGTTCAACCCCAACATGGTGCAGTTGGACATGACCAGCGCCATGACAACGATCAGTAGGAGAAGTGGTATCCGCTTGAGCAACCAGATCATTCAGGCGCCGCCCTTTCAGCCAGTTTGATGAACAGCTGAGTTTCTATCGTCATTCGGCGGCGACGGCATCCGCATCACGCGCTTCGCGCAACTGCCTCGCCTTCGCCTCGACCGCGTCAACAATTTCTTCGATCATGGTCGCATTCCCCACCTTTCGGCTGGGTTTGCCAGCCGCGTACATCATGCCGGATTCCGCACCGCCGCCCGTGAAGCCGAGATCGGTCATAGCCGCTTCGCCGGGCCCGTTGACGACACAGCCAATGATCGAGAGCGAAATCGGCTCGGTAATGTGTGCGAGACGCTTTTCCAGTGTTTCCACGGTCGAGATCACGTCGAAACCCTGGCGCGCGCACGACGGGCACGCGATGATATTCACGCCCCGGGTCCGCAAGCCGAGCGATTTCAGCATCTCGTAGCCGACCTTGACCTCTTCAACCGGGTCAGCCGAAAGTGAAACCCGGATCGTGTCGCCAATGCCCGCCCAGAGCAAGCTGCCCATGCCAATCGACGACTTCACCGTACCGGTACGCAGTCCGCCCGCTTCGGTGATTCCGAGATGGAGTGGCGCATCTGTCGCTTCGGACAATTGCTGGTAGGCTGCGACCGTCAGGAACATGTCCGATGCCTTGACGCTGATCTTGTACTCATGGAACCCGAGATCATCCAGGATTCGGGCATGATCCAGAGCGCTCTCGACCATGGCTTCCGGGCATGGCTCGCCATATTTTTCAAGCAGGTGACGCTCAAGCGATCCACCATTGACGCCGATCCGCATGGAACATCCGTTGGCTCTAGCGGCCGCCACGACTTCGCGCACACGTGCCACCGAGCCGATATTGCCGGGATTGATCCTGAGGCAGGCCGCACCTGCGTCAGCCGCCTCGATACCGCGTTTATAATGGAAATGGATATCAGCCACGATCGGCACGCCGATATTGCGCACGATGTCTTTGAGCGCTGCCGTCGAGGCCTCGTCCGGACAGGATACACGAACGATGTCGGCGCCCGCCTCTTCCATCCGCAAAATCTGGGCAATCGTCGCGGCGGCATCATGCGTCAACGTGTTGGTCATCGACTGGACGGCAATCGGTGCGTCTCCGCCAACTTCGACAGATCCAACGCGAATCTTGCGTGACGTGCGGCGGTCAATGTTGCGCCAGGGCCGAATTGGGTTGTGGCTCATCAGACTTGGGACTCCGTGCGGGTCTCTACAGGCCCTGATGTGGCGCTCACGAGGCCCCGCGTAAAGGCCTGAAGGTGTCGCGGCTTATCGTGTTGCCTTGCTGGCGCCGTTCGATGCGACCGTTGGCGCGGCCATATCCGCCGCTTCGGCAAGCTTCTGGTCGACGCTGACAGAAAACACGGCGCCGCCCTCGGGGCCCAAGGGGCCAATGACAACATCACCGACGCGCCATTGGAACGCGCCACCATCCTTGGCCGAAACAGTCCAACCGGCATCCAGTCGTGGAAAATAATTTTCGCCCGCGGCCATGACACGGCTGCGGAAGATCGTGCCGTCGGCGCCGCGCACTTCAAGCCAGCCCTGGCGGGCGGCAACAAGTTCCAGAGGCAAATGGGTTGGCAAAGGCCGACCGGCGCGGTCAGCATCGTCAAACAGGCTGTGACGGGCACCATTGACCGCCACGATGGCGGGCGCGGGCGCAAGCTCGGACGCAGGCTTCACAAGCTGCGTCACGCCAATGGCGCCGCCAGCGACAAGCGTTAGGACGGCGGCCGTGGCCACCATGAGCGGCCATTTTGCCTTCGGCTGCGAGATTTCGCCAATCTTGGGGATCGGCGCTGAATTTCTTACCTCGGAAACGGCACCGCACTCGAGCGTGTACTGGGCGATGACCTGACTATCCGGCAGGCCGAGTTCAACGCAATAGGCGCGCAAATAGGGCGTCAGATAGCCTTTGGGGATCTGACCGATTTCCATGCGTTCGATCCACATGAGAAAGTCTTTCCGCAACAAAGACTTGCGAGAAATGTCGGCGATATTCATCCCGAGTTCTTCACGGACCCGGCGCAGGACCTGGCCCATTCTTAGGCTTTCACCATCGAATTCGCGGGACTTGAAGACTTCCATCGCGCGTTCACGCTGCGATGCTTCCTCCACGGCCTCTGGAACCGCTACAGACACGCCTGATTCATCAAGGGAACGCCCCGTTTCGTTTCCGAAAGAGGGCATGCCTGCCTGCAATTCAGTTGCTTGCGTGTTTGGGGTCTCTTCGTGTCCCATATTCTTCCAATCCAGCCTTCTGTCAGGGGTTTGCCCCTTAGAGGAGCAAATACTGGTCCAGAAACATGGTGAATTTTGGACCAGTCCGCCTCAACCGTCAGACAATTCCACCTCATGATCCGACGCCAAGGCTAATACTTGGTTACGGAACGCTTCGTTCGGTTTGTCCAGTAGTTTGAGGAAATCGTTCCGAAACGCCCCAAGATCAACGGATCGCACCATGCGTTTGACCGGACCGATGGCCGCGGCGGGCATCGAGAGCGCATGAAAACCCAGCGCGACAAAACAAAGCGCCGAGAGCGGCGACGCGGTTGCCTCGCCGCAAGCCGACATGCGGATCGAATGGGTCTTACAGTCGTCAGAGACCTGTTTGAGAAATCGCATGCCTGCCGGGCTGACCAGATCGTATCGATCTGAGACCGAGGGCGTCATGCGGTCCGCTGCGAAGAAAAACTGCATCAGGTCATTGGTGCCGACGGACAGGAAATCGACTTCACCGGCAAGCTCAGACAGGCTGAACGCCAACGCGGGCGTTTCCAGCATGACTCCCACTTCGAGCTTGGACGGCCGTTTACCTGTTCTTTCCTCGCTCCAAGCGACTTCCTTCATCAACAGGTCGCGCGCATCGAAGAACTCACTCGGCACGGTAACCATCGGAAACATCACCGTCAGGGGGTCCGTACCGGCGGCCCTCACAAGCGCTCTCAGCTGGCGCCGGAACAGGCCCTTGTGGTCGAGTGCGAAGCGGATCGAGCGCCACCCCAGAGCCGGGTTCTCTTCCCGGGCCGTATTCAGCGCTGGCAGAACCTTGTCGCCGCCAAGGTCAACCGTCCGGAAGATGACGCGTTTTCCGGCCGCCCGGTCGAGCACGCGCCGGTAGAGCGCCACCTGGTCGCCCAGTCGCGGCAGCGTCTCCGACACAAGAAACTGGAATTCGGTACGGAACAGTCCCACCCCGTCTGCGCCGGCCTGGTCCAGCATGTCGAGATCAAGGTCGAGTCCGGCGTTCAGGTAAAGTGAGACATGCGTACCGTCCCGGGTCTTGGCAGGCAGGCCCCGCAAGGCAGCATAAGTTGCCTGACGCTCAGACCTCAGCGCAACCCGTCCTTTGTAGGCATCGTAGAGAGAGTCATCCGGACGGATGTGAAGGGTGCCCTTTTCCGCATCGACGATCACCCAGTCGCCCTGATCGATCCGGGTCGTCAGGCCTTCGATGCCGCCGAGCGTGGGAATACCAAGCGCCCGGGCGACGATTGCGGCATGCGATGAAATCGCGGCTTCTTCCATCAATATCGCGCGCAGACCGGCATTGGCATAATCGAGCAATTCAGCCGGTCCGAGACGGCGGGCAACCAGCACACTGCGCTCTTCGCTGATTTGCGGCTTGCCATCATCTCCTGCCAATACGCGCAATAGTCGGTTGTCGAGGTCTTCGAGGTCGTTCAGGCGCTCGCGCAGATAGGGATCGCGTGCGCTCTGCAACCGCGCACGGTGCTCGCGACGGGCCCGGTCGACCGAGGCTTCGGCCGACAGGCCAGACCGAACGCCTTCACGCAGCTTTTCGGCCCAGGACGGGTCGTGGGCCAGCAGCCGGTATGTTTCCATGACGTCCCGCGGATCGTCGCCCAGCTTGGCGCCATCCAGCGCCATCATCTTGTCGATGGATTCCCTGAGCCCCTTCAACGCTTCGGTCAGCCGCAACGCCTCGAGCTGCTGATCGGCGGCGAAAAACTTCGCCGCAGGCACGACCGGGTCATGCAAGACTGCGCGACCGTATCCCAGACCTTCGCAAAGCACCCGCCCCTTGAGGGTGGCAAGATTACGCTCGCGTTTGTGACTATCCCCGTTTGAAATGTGTTCCGGGTCCATCCGGTCGACAATTTCAGCGAGGACCATGGCAATCGTCTGCAATGTATCGATCTCGTCGTCGCCATAGGCGCGCTCGGTGCGGTTCTGGACCGTCAGCACGCCCAGGACACGGCCGCCACGCAGGATCGGCATGCCAAGAAAGGCGTGGAACGGGTCTTCTCCGGTTTCTGGGCGGTAAGAGAAGGAAGGGTGCCGGGGAGCATCCTGAATGGCCATGGCTTCGGCCCGTTTGGCGACCAGGCCAACGAGCCCTTCATTCGAACCGAGCCGGGTCGTCGAGACCGCCTCGGGCTTCAGGCCTTCGGTTGCAATCAGGAGCAGTTCTCCGCCGGCGATGCGCAGGTAAATCGAACAAACGTCCGCCACCATCGTGGACGCGATCAGCCTGACCACCTGATCCAGCCGGAACCGTGTATCCCCGTCCTCCGCCATGACCTGGCGGAGGCGGTTCATCAGGAGACGCGTGGCCGGCAGGTTATAGGGCATGGTTCTCCTGAGTGTCGCAGTCGCATTTACACCGCGTCAAGTCCGAAGGCCGTGTGCAGGGCACGAACAGCCAATTCGGTATAAGGCGCGGCAATCAGAACAGAAATCTTGATCTCAGACGTCGAAATGACGTCGATATTGATGCCCTTCTCGTACAGAGCCGTGAACATGGTCTCAGCAACACCCGTGTGGCTCTTCATGCCAACGCCGACAATCGATATTTTGGAGACGTCGCGGGTCACTTCAAGCCGGTCATAGCCGATATCGTCCGACATTTTTTCGAGCGTTTCCTTGGCGATCGGACTGTCACGGTCTGTACAGGTGAACACCATGTTGGCCTTTTCCGGCCCGCGCGCATTCGCCTGGACGATCATGTCGACATTCACGCCGGCACGCGCCAGCGCAGAAAATATCTTGGCCGAAACGCCCGGTTTGTCGGCCACTCCGTACAATGTGACCTTCGCTTCGTCGCGTGAATAGGCAACACCGCTAACAACCTGTTTTTCCACGATTTCATCCTCTGAGCAGACAAGGGTTCCGGGGTTCGGCTCACCAGGCTTCAGGAAGCTGGAAAGAACGCGCACCGGCACATTATGGTTCATCGCCAGTTCCACAGACCGCGTCTGAAGGACCTTGGCACCGAGAGACGCCATTTCGAGCATCTCCTCGTAAGATATCTTGGGTATCCGCTGGGCCTTGGGCACCATGCGCGGATCCGTCGTGTAGACGCCATCCACATCCGTATAGATGTCGCAAACACTGGCGTTCAGCGCCGCCGCCACCGCCACGGCGCTCGTATCCGAACCGCCGCGCCCCAAAGTCGCCACTCGGTCGTCGTCAGTGACGCCCTGGAAACCGGCAACAACCGCAATTTCTCCGCGATCCACGGAATCCGGCAGGCCGCTATTGTCGAAACCCAGAATACGCGCGCGACCATGGTCCTCGTCGGTCTTCAGCCGCAGCTGCCAGCCAAGCCAGCTGCGGGCCTTCAAGCCCCTGCGGCGCAAGGCCAACGCCAGAAGTCCCGCCGTCACCTGTTCACCGGAGGCAACAATGACGTCGTATTCGTCGTGAAACTGGTCGCGCGGCAGGTCAGGGCCCGCCGCGCCTTCGGCATAGGCCACAAGCTTGTTGGTCTCGCCAGCCATGGCCGATACAACCACGGCCATGTGCTCACCGCGCGCCGCGCGGTAAGCCACAATGTCAGCCACGTTCGCGATACGCTCGAGATCGCCGACCGACGTACCGCCAAATTTCAGAACCGCACGCGCCATTTCGCCCCATATCCTGTCAACCGAAGGGATTGTCCTTTATATGCGCCCTCATAGGGTTAAGTTCAGCGCGGATCAAACAGGAACGCCAGAGGATGGGAAAAACAATTGAAGGCTCGCGCGCAGCGCCCAGTACGCCGAGCGTAGACGCTGACGAAGTCGCCAAGTTTTCCGCCATGGCCGCTGACTGGTGGAACCCGACCGGAAAGTTCAAACCACTGCACCGGTTCAACCCGGTCAGGTTGAAGTTCATCCGGGACACGGCGGAAGCGCATTTCGGGATCCCGGCGAAACAGTCCAAGCCACTCGAAGGCCTGCGCCTGCTCGATATTGGCTGTGGTGGCGGCCTCGTCTGCGAACCCATGGCGCGCCTCGGCGCGAGAGTGACGGGGGTCGACGCGTCCGAAGCCAATATCAAGACCGCCCTGACGCATGCGCGGGAACAGGGCCTGGAAATCGACTATCGTGCCGGCACAGCCGAAGGTCTGATCGACTCAGGCGAGGCGCCTTTCGACATCGTCCTCAATCTGGAAGTCGTCGAACATGTCGCCGACGCTCACCAATTCCTGATTGATACCGCCAGTCTTGTCCGGCCCGGCGGCCTCATGATCGTGGCAAGTCTCAACCGCACGGCCAAGGCGCTCGCCACGGCTGTGATTGGCGCCGAGTACATTCTTGGATGGTTGCCGCGCGGCACGCATGACTGGTCGAAATTCGTCACGCCGGAAGAAGTGCGCACGGCGTTGCACGCTGCAGGCATGCAACCTGAACCCGCAACCGGCGTGTCCTACAAACCCCTCTCAGGTTCATGGGCGCTATCCAACGACACCGCCGTCAATTTCATGGTTGTCTCCAGAAGGCCTGCCACATGACCGCGCTTCCGGCTCCGAAGGACGTACTCGATTTCTGGATCGGCGAAGCGGGAAATTCCGCCGAGGCGGTGACGTCGAAAAACAAGATGTGGTTTGCCAAGTCAGCGAAGATCGACTCCGACATTCGGAAGAAGTTTCTGTCCTTGCTCGAAACGTTGGCCGCCGGCCCCTTGGCCGACGATTGGTCCGGTCGTGGCGCGCGCGAGCGGTTGGCCGGAATCATTGTCCTGGACCAGTTCAGCCGAAACCTGTTTCGCGACAGCCCACGCGCGTTCTCACAGGACGCGCTCGCCCTTCGCCTGTGCAAGGAAGGACTGTCCCGTCGCGAAGACCTGACGCTCAGCGAAGCTGAACGCATCTTTTTCTATCTGCCCCTCGAACACTCAGAAGATATCGGCGACCAGACCCGCGCCGTCGAAATGTTCTCCGCGCTGCATAAAGATGCCCGCAGCGATTTCAGGAAACTGACGGAAAATACGCTCGAATACGCCCATGCCCACAAGGCAGTTATCGAACAATTCCACCGCTTCCCCCACCGCAACGAGGTGCTGGCCAGAGCCTCCACTTCAGAGGAAATTGCCTACCTCGCCAAGCCTGGCAGCGGCTTCTAGTCGAGCGTCTGGGGGCCGCGAGGGTCAAGGCTCTTGGCGACGTCCATCTGCATCGCGCGAGACAAGGGGTAGGTCCAGGATGCGTACGATGCACCGAGATACAGCGCGCCCGGCAACAGGCAGAAGATCATCAGCAATCCGTTGATCGCTTCAGGCGAATTCGGCTCGCCCGGATGGAACCCTGCCAACTGGCCCACCATCAGGTACCCGACGCCAAAAGCCAGGCTCGAGCCGATCTTGTAGGCGCTGGTCAGGATCGAATAATAAATACCGGCACGGTTTTCTCCGGTCCTTGAAGTATGCCATTCGACCACATCTGCTGTCATGGATCGGGTCAGGATGATCGGCGCGCTGAACGCGGCGCCGTTGATGACGGCCCCGACAAGCAGGGGCCAGAACCCGCCGACCTGTCCGAAAAAGAAGTAGAGGATATAGCTGAGCGCCGACATCATCGTCGCCGCACGAAAGGCAACGTTCTTTTCCGTTCGCTTCGCCAGCGACAACCAGAGCGGCATGGCCGCAACGGCCACGATAAAGAAGATCATCAGGATCAGGCTGGATTGACTGCCGGTCAGCCCAAACACGTATTCGGCGACAAAAAGGTAATTCGCGGCGGTGACCGCAATGGCTGTCCCGGCCAGCAATTCCATCGCGAGCAAGCGGCCGAACATCTGGTTCTTCAAGGCGGCCAGAATGGGCTTCAACTCGAATTTCATCGCATGGCCCTGGTCCCCCGGCACGGGTCGGTCTGGCACGAAGAAGAAAGACAGGGCGCCCGCCACGGGTAGGGAAACAAGCAGAACGGCGCCCATCACGGCAACCTGCCCAAAGCGATCGAGTTCGAACCCGAACAATGGCAACAGCGCTGGCAGCGCCAGCAGCGTCAGCATGGACAACGTGCTCACGATCTCGGGCCACAGGAACAGGCGGGAGCGTTCATCATACGTCGTTGCGATGGCCGGCACCCATGCGGAACGTGATGTCTGCAGTAGCGTGAACCCGACATAGAAGAGCAGCATCCACCCGACAAAATAGGCCGGGCCGACCCCTGTACGCGGCGGCATGTAGACAAAATAAGTCGCGACCGCGAGCAGCGGTATGCTCAGCAGGATCCAGTGACGCACCCGGCCCAGCGGACTGCGATAGCGATCCACGAGATAGCCCATGACGGGATCTGTGAAGACGTCCCAGAATCGCAACAACATGAACAGGAGGCCAGTCATTTCGAGACCAAGCCCAACCTCATTGGCATAGAGTGGCGACAGGTATACCGCCAATGGCAGGCCGACCCCTGCAAGCGGAATACTCAGGCTCGAGAAAGCGAGCACGCGCGGAAGCGAGAGGCGCTGTGATGTCTGTTCTGTCATAAGTCCAGACTGCCCACGCAAATCGTGACGGCCAAGTCATTTTTTTACGTCGCAACGTCTTGACGGGCGTCGCCTGAGCCGCAACCGTTCGCTCCATACTTAACAGGGGCAGGCTGACCATGCTGAAAAAGCTGATCTTTGGCGCGCTGGGACTGATCGTCCTGGTCGTCGGAATTATTCTCGTTCGAACCTTCTCTTATGGGGGCGAGCCGGTTGGCCAGCGGGTTGATCTGCCCGAAGCGCCCGCAATCTCTGCAGAATCAGCCGCACGGCATTTGTCCGAAATCATCCAGTTCAAGACGGTCACTCTGTCAGGTGGTGATCCTCGTCCGGGGCAGGACGGCGAATGGCTCGCACTACATGACTGGCTGTCTGAAACCTATCCTGCGGCTCACGCCGCCATGACACGCGAAATCGTGCCCGGCACGCTCACCCTGCTCTACACGTGGCCAGGCAGCGATCCGTCGCTCAAACCAATCCTGCTGATGGCCCACCAGGACGTCGTGCCGGTCAATATGGGCACAGAGTCTGACTGGACCGGCGCGCCCTTTGACGGCGAGATCATTGATGGTTTCGTCTATGGGCGCGGCGCAATTGATGACAAGGGCAACCTGGTCGGCCTGATGGAAGCGGCCGATGCGCTCGCCGCCTCGGGCTTCCAGCCGAAACGCACCGTGCTTTTCATGTTCGGGCATGATGAAGAAGTGCTCGGCTCCGGCGCAGAGGCGGGCGTCGCCCTGCTTAAATCCCGCGGCGCTGAACCTGAAATGGTACTCGACGAGGGTTTCATGATCATTGATCCTTCGCCCCTGTCCGGCAAACCGATGGGCATTATCGGCATCGCGGAAAAAGGCTACGTCACGGTCGAGGTGACGGCCATTGCACAGGGCGGTCACTCATCGACGCCGCCCCGCAATTCCGCAAACGTGAATCTCGCAAAGGCCATCCTGGCGCTCGAAGACAACCAGATGCCCGCCGATTTTTCCAAGCCGCCCGTGTCGGACCTTTTCCGCGCAGCCGGCAAGGACATGCCGTTCGCCCAGCGCATGGCATTGGCAAACCTGTGGCTGTTCCAGGGCATGGTCGAATCCTCCCTTGCCAACAATTCTGCTGGGAATGCCATGGTTCGGACAACGACCGCCCCAACCATGCTGCGCGGATCTGCCAAGGAAAACGTGCTGCCACAGCGCGCCGTGGCAACCGTGAACTTCCGTGTGCATCCAAACGATACACCGGATGACGTGGTCCAGCATGTGAAGGATGTCACTGCCGGGATCGAAGGCATCGCAGTTGAAACAGGTGGCGACGGTATCAACAGCCCCGCCTCGCCCGTGTCCCCGACCGACAACCGCGCCTACGCCGTGCTGGCAAGCGTCGCAGAAATGGCGGGCAATGGCGCGCCTGTGGCGCCGGGGCTGGTTCTGGGCGCAACGGATTCCCGTTACGCCGCCGCCATTACCAGCAATATCTACCGGTTTGCCCCTGCCATCATGACACCAGAAGAACTGACCGGGTTCCACGGCACGAATGAACGCATCTCGGTCGAGAATATGGGTCGCCTGTCAAAAGGCTACGCCCAGATCATCCTCGGCATGGACGGCCCGGACGAATAGTCCCGGCGTCCCGTTCGGACGAACTAGCTGGCCGGGCTGGTAACCTTGTCGATCGGCACGACATAATGGCGGGCGCAGAACTGGCAGTCGATCACCAGCGTTCCGTCCGGCTCGACCATCTCACGCAAGGCATCATCGGGCATCGACTCGAGGGTGCCGATCAGGCGCTCCTCGTTGCAGGTACAACTGTCGACAAGCCCAACCCGGTCCTCCATCCGCACACCCTGCTCGTGGAACAGACGGAACAGGAGATCGGGCACGGCAAGGTCGGGATCGACGAGTTCGGCATCGCTGAGCGTGCCGAAAAAAGCTTCAGCTTCACGCCACACTTCTGACGTGTCGCCACGTGCTTCATCGCTTGCAATCCGCTGCACCATCATGCCGCCCGACACCCAGATCGGCGCTTCGCCTTTCCGGTCAAGCTCGGCAACAGCCAGCTTGATACGGCTCGGCACCTGTTCCGACTGGGTAAAATAGTCTTCGGCACATTCCGACAGCGTGCCTTTTTCCAGTGGCACAACGCCCTGATAAGGCGCGACCGAGGGATCGTCCTGAATCAGGATGAGGGCCAGCCGGCCGCTCGGACCAAACAGTTGCGGCATATGCGGGGCAGCGCCCTTGTTGACCTTTTCAAGATGGGCCCAACGATCAGCGTCGAACTTGGCATAGCCGCGCACGCCGCCATCGGTTCGGTATTCGCCAACCAGCATCGACACCGGACCATCACCTTCAGCCTGCACGAGTATCCGCCCCTCGAATTTCAGGGAGGCACCAACCATTGCGGCCAGTGTCACAGCTTCACCCAGTATGCGGGCAAGATGTGGCGGATAGTTGTGGCGGTGCAGGATCGGCGACAGGCTTTCTGCGCCCATGCGCACGGCCCGGCCGCGCACGGGGTGCTGGTCGATCTGGAAGTTGACGACGAAGTCGCTGTCGGGGCGTGCTATTTCGGACATGGCTTGGCTTTCGGACGGGCATGTGAAGGCCCCATGTGGCAGTCCGACCCCTTATCGACAAGGGCTGCATGCAAGTGCGATCTGCACCGGCTGCAAATCAGCTGGCCCCGAATAGCGCACTGACGGCAAGACCAAGGACAGCCAGGACAATGCCTCCAAACATGACCCAGACAAGTCCGGGCATGCGCCGGGCTTGCCGGGCGTCCTCAGTGTTGATTTCCTGGCTTTCACCGCTGTGCGTGTTGTTGTCGATCATCAAAATGCTCCTGCAATCACAGCGCATGATGAACCAAATTGTTCCGCTTTATCGGTCAGGCCGAGCAGCTTCCTCCGCCGAGCACGCAGAAGCTCGAACACCAGGCATGGTTCAGCTTGACTGGCGCCTCCGTCGATTCGGCCAGCGTGACACCGAGTTCAAACGCAGGGTCGTCCACCAGCAGCGTACACGCCGTTACAGAGGCCCGCGTCGCGCCCTTGCGGCGGATGACCATGCGCTGGCTGGCGCACATGATGTCTGCCGGGTCCTTGCCGAGAATCTGCCAACAAGCGGTGGTGATTTCCGGTGGGTCGTCGCGGGCGATCATTTCCGGGAAAAGGACGAGCTGTGACGGGTCGCCCGGATCGAGGCTCAGCCCGAGGCGCGCTGCAAGGCGTCCATAGGCCGCGCGGGCTTCTGCTTCGTCCTCGTGAAGTGATTGGCGACCGGCAAGCGCAACCTGAATGCCCTGCCCTGCCAGCCATGCGAGCCCCTTGCTGGCTTCGGCAAAGGCGCCGTCGCCGCGCTCGGCGTCGTGCAGGGCACTGTCATGGGAATCGAGCGAGATGCGCAACACCATCCGGTCGCCGAAGCGCGCATGCAGGGCCTCGATACCGGACTGGATACGTGGACGCATCATTGGGCGCATGGCATTGGTCAGCAGCAGCAGGCGATGGCCGCGCTCCAGGACCGCTTCCATGATCGGCAGGATCTCCGGGCACATGAACGGTTCGCCGCCTGTAATGCCAATTTCCTTGGGGCCTTCGCCAAGTGCGTCGATCTCGTCAAGGAAAGGCGTCACGTCCGACAGCCTGAGATAGACCAGCCGGTCGTTCGAGGGCGAACTCAGGATGTAGCAGTTCGCGCATTCAATATTGCAGAGCGTACCAGTGTTCAGCCATAGCGTTTTGAGGCCGCGCCAATCGACGCTCGCACGGATCTCGCCCTTGGCGGTCGTGTGCGGATCAGCAAATTTCTCGCGAGGAAAGACTGTGTGAGGCATCGGGCCTGTCTAACCGCAGCCGACGCCACAGCGCCAGCCGCTTCGCGCATATGTGATCGCGCGTGAAGCGGCTACTTGTCCAGGCACCAGCGCAGGATCGCTTTCTGGGCGTGCAGGCGGTTCTCGGCCTCGTCCCAGACCAGGGATTGCGGGCCGTCGATGATCTCCGCATCCACCTCCTCGCCGCGATGGGCCGGCAGGCAGTGAAGAAATTTCGCACCGCCGGCGGCGAGTTCCATCAGGTCCCCGGTAACCGCGTAGGGTTCGAGAATTTCAAGGCGGCGATCGGCATCCTGGTCGCCCATGGATACGAATGTGTCGGCAATCACGACATCAGCCCCGGCAACGGCTTCCTCAGCCGTTTCATAGAGGTCGATCCGCGCCTGAAGTTCACGGGCGATTTCGACATCCTCGTCGTCCGGCGCGAAACGTTGCGGCGTCCCGATCGCCAGCGAGAAGCCGAACTTCGCCGCCGCATGCAGGAAACTGGCGCAGACATTATTGCCGTCGCCAACCCAGGCGATCCGGGCCCCGCGCAGGGTGAGACCGTTTTCCTCCAGCGTCTGAAGGTCGGCCATGATCTGGCAGGGATGGGAACGATCCGTCAGGCCGTTGATTACCGGAACAGAGGCGAACTCGGCGAAGGTTTCGACATCGTTATGATCGTTGGCGCGGATCATGACGGCATCGACATAGCGCGACAGGACACGAGCGGTGTCCTCGATCGTCTCGCCACGGCCCAGCTGCATGTCAGTACTGGTGGCGGTGATCGAAGAGCCTCCGAGCTGGCGCATCGCCATATCGAAGGAAAAGCGCGTGCGGGTCGACGACTTTTCGAAGATCATCGCCAGCGTGTGGCCCTCAAGGGGCGCGCCCGTATCGACCCGGCCCTTCGGCCATCCGGCCCGCGCCTTCTTGGCGCGATGGGCCTCGTCGAGGATCGCACGCAACTCAGCCGACTCGAGATGCCAGATGTCGAGGAAATGGCGTGGGGCCGTGGATGTATGCATGCGCGGGCGCTCCCGTTGGAAAAAGAAGCGCGGGAGATAGCGCGTTTCCGTCGTCAGCGCCAGTGAACCGCCCGTTGAGGTAAGCTGGACGTTACGATGTCGCCACAATTTGAGAATGACTTGCAAGTGCGCCAGCGTCGTGCCACAAAATGCGAATGAGTCGCAAATTGATTGATCGGAGGTCTTGAACGATGTGCATACCCATGGATGACACCTCGATGCTGTGCTGGTTGAAGCAGCAGGTACGGGTGCTGGAAGCCTGGCGCGAGGAACTCGCCTGCCGTTCGGAGATCGATATCCCAACCGTGACCCGCCTGGAGTGCCATTATGCCTGGCTGACGCACGAGATATCCCGGCTCGACCGTCCGCTCAGGGCCGCCTGAACAACGCCTTTGCCGCAGCGCCGGAGACGGATAGCGCGTTTCCTCCCAGACGCCATTTCCAGCGTTGCGGCACTTCTCTCAGGCTCGCTTCAAGACCCGGACGACGAGCAGCAGGAGGACGGCACCAATCGTGGCATGGATTATGGCGCCAACAATGCCGGCCCCAAGGCTCACATTGAGGGCGGGGAAGAGGTAGCCGGCAATGAAGGCACCGACGATGCCGACGACGATATTGCCAATGATGCCGAAACCGAACCCCTTCACAATGAGTCCGGCCAGCCAGCCAGCGACACCGCCGATCAATAGAAAAACGATAAGGCTTTCAAGGGTCATTTTGCGTTTCCTCGTTATTGTCAGGCCGCACATGCGGCCCTCTTCTTATGGAGCCTGTCACCCTAGGCGCGTTTCGCCCCGGAAACCAACACGCTCCCGTGATGCCCGCTTTGCTGCTCCGGTCGCTTCAGCGCCGCCCTCATCTCTCCACTGGCGAAGGCCCCCGGTTTGCCCTATGTGACGGGCAAGCCCACCGGCCCCTCTAATCTCAGGAGAGACAGGACTTATGGACACCGTACTCATCATCGGCGCTGGCGCGGCCGGCTCGGTCGTCGCGCAGAAATGCGCCATGGACCGCGATACGTTCAAGCACATCACGCTGGCCTCGCGCCGCATTGAAAGCTGCGAGAAGGTCGCCAAGATGTGCAAGACGCCGAGCGAAATCGCGCAGGTCGATGCCGACAATGTCGCCGAGGTCTTTGCGCGCATCAACAAGGTGAAGCCGGACCTCCTGATCAACATGGCCCTGCCCTACCAGGACCTGCCCATCATGGACGCCTGTGTCGAGACTGGCACCAACTACATGGACACCGCCAATTACGAGCCGCGCGACGTGGCCAAGTTCGAGTACCATTGGCAATGGGCCTATCAGGACAGGTTTGTCGACAAGGGTATCACAGCCATTCTCGGCTGTGGCTTCGATCCCGGTGTGTCGAACATCTGGTGCGCCTATGCCCAGCAGGAACTGTTCGACGAGATCGAGTATATCGACATTGTCGACTGCAATGCAGGCGACCACGGCAAGACGTTCGCGACAAACTTCAACCCGGAAATCAATATCCGCGAAGTGACGCAGGACGGGAAATACTGGAAAGACGGCGAGTGGATCGAGATCCCCGCCCTTTCGATCAAGTGCGACATCGACTATCCCGAAGTCGGCCCGCGCGCCTCCTACCTCATCTATCACGAGGAAGAGGAAAGCCTGGTCAAGAACATCAAGGGCCTGAAGCAGATCCGCTTCTGGATGACGTTCGGCCCCGAATACATCAAGCACCTCGAAGTGTTCAAATCGATTGGCCTGATCGGGCTCAAGCCGATCAAGCACAAGGGCATGGACATCATTCCGATGGAATTCCTCAAGGACCTGCTGCCCGTGCCGTCATCGCTCGCCGAGGGCTATACCGGCAAGACCAGCATTGGCGTGATCATCCGTGGCAGGAAGGATGGCAAGCCGATGACGAAAATGCTCTACAATGTCTCCGACCATGCCGAGACCAACAAGGAAGTCTCCGCGCAGGCCGTGTCCTACACGACCGGCGTGCCGCCCGTTTCCGGCGCGAAAATGTTCTTTGATGGCATCTGGAGCGGCAAGGGCGTCTTCAACGTCGAACAATTCCCGGCCAAGCCCTTCCTCGACGACCTCGCCAAGCGCGGCCTGCCGACGACAATCGTAGACCTTGCGCCCGGCGCGCAGGACGAACTGTTCGCGGTGAAAACCTGAATTTCGAGCAGGTGCTCATCCTGAGCGAAGTCGAAGGACGAGCCCCGGGCGACGCGCAACCTGATTCCGCCCGCGCCCGCCCTTCGACTTCGCTCAGGGTGAGCGCTCCTTGTACGAGGCCCATAATATGACCGCCATCTCCCTTCCCGATAACATCCTCACACCCGCCTTCGTCCTCGACGTTGTCCGCCTCCGGACCAACCTGGAGACGGCCCAGCGCGTGCGCGAGGAGGCCGGCTGCAAGGTACTACTGGCGACCAAGGCGTTCGCTATGCCGGCCGTGTTCCCGATGATGCGCGACTATCTCGATGGCACCACCGCTAGCGGCGAGCACGAGGCCGTCATGGGCCATGAGGAATTCGGCAAGGAAGTGCACGTCTATTCGCCCGCCTACACGCAAGACGAAGTGCAGCGCCTGACCAAGGTCGCCCAGCACATCTATTTCAATTCCGCCGAACAGCTCGCCCGCTTCGGCGCGATTGCACGGGACGCCGGCTGCAAAGTCGGCCTGCGCGTGAACCCCGGCTATTCCAACGCCACGCTGGGCGGTGACCTCTACAACCCGACCGCGCCCGGCAGCCGCTTCGGCGAAGTCCCCGCCATGCTCGACAGTGTCGACTGGTCCGGCGTCGACATCTTCCATGTGCACGCCCTGTGCGAGAGCCTGCACGAGGGCTCGGTCGGCCTGATCGAATTCATGGCGAACAATTTCGGCAAGTACATTGAGCAAGTCTCCGCCGTGAATTTCGGCGGCGGCCATTTCCTCAACAAGCCGGGCTATGATGTCGACGCGCTGATCGCGGCCATCAAGGCGTTCAGGGCGAAGTTCGATGTCGAGGTTGTGCTGGAGCCCGGCGCCGGTCTCGTGGTCAATACGGGCGAGCTATACGCCACAGTCCTCGCCCTTCACCGTAACGAAATCGACCTCGCCATTCTCGACGCGTCCGCCTCCACCCACATGCCCGACGTTCTGGAAGTGCCCTACCGGCCCGACATTATCGGTGCGGGCGAAGCCGGCGACCTCGCGCACACCTATCGTCTCGGCGGCAAGACCTGCATGACCGGCGACGTGCTCGGCGACTATTCCTTCCCCGAACCGTTGGTCCCGGGCCAGCAGCTGATTTTCACCGACCAGATGCACTACAGCTTCGTCAAGACGAACACATTCAACGGCACACCGCTCGCCAACCTCGCCATACGCTGGGAAGACGGCGTGATCGAACCGATCTCGAATTTTGGCTATGACGAATTCCGCCGACGGCTGGGGCGTTAGGCGCCACTCTTCAATTTGTTCATCTGATTATTGCCAAGCGACGGAATGCGCGCCCGCGCCTTCGCGACCTGTTCGAGGTCAATATCGGCCCAGATCACGCCCGGCTCATCGCCATCAGCTTCTGCAAGTATCTCCCCCCAGGGCGAGATGATCAGAGAGTGACCATAGGTCTCGCGGCCATCCTCATGCTGGCCGCCCTGCGCAGGGGCAATCACGAAACAGCCCGTCTCGATAGCGCGGGCTCGTAACAAGACATGCCAGTGCGCTTCGCCGGTCACGCGCGTGAAGGCGGCCGGGACGGTCAGTATCTGCGCGCCGGCCTGCGCGAGCGTCCTGTACAACGCCGGGAAGCGCAGGTCGTAGCAGATGGTCATACCGATCCGGCCGATCGCCGCATAGGCCAGCGTTGTCGCTTCGCCCGGTCGGTAGGTGCGGGATTCGCGATAAGTCTGCCCGTCGCCGACCTCGACATCGAACATGTGGATCTTGTCGTATTGCGCGATAATCTTCCCGTCCGGCCCGATCAGGAAAGACCGGTTGGCGAACCTGTCATCATCCTCAAGCATCACGGCGATGGAGCCGAGCAGCAGCCAGACGCCCAGCTCATCCGCCAGCGCGCGGAAGGCTGCCAGCGTGGCATCGTCGTCCTGCTTCACAATCTTCGGCCGCGCCATGCCCGGCCGGATGTCGAGCAGGTTGGTCATTTCCGGAGTCTCGATCAACGTGGCCCCCGCAGCAGCGGCCTGCCGGACGAGCGTTGTTGCCGCAGCAATATTATCCGCCACCTCGGTGCCGGACCGCATCTGAACGCAGGCGGCGCGAAGAAGGGTCATGGCCGTCTAGGCCGGTTGCCAGTCCGTCAGGGCCGCATCAATGATGCCTGTGGCTTCACGCACATTCTCGTCAGTGATGATCAGCGGCGGCGCGAGGCGCAGGACATTGTTGCCGGCGACGCCCACGAGGAGATTATTGTCGCGACAGACGCCCTGCAGGCCCTTGGGATCAGACTTCATCTTGAGACCCGTGAGGAGTCCCTTGCCGGTAACGCCTTCCACCTTGTCCGGGTGGCTGTCAGCAAGGCTCTTCAAGCCCTGCGCCAGCGTGCCGGAAACGCGGCGCACTTCGGCGAGGAAGTCCTCGTTCGCGATGATGTCCCAGACGGCGTTGCCGACCGCCATGGCGAGCGGGTTGCCGCCATAAGTCGAACCGTGGCTGCCGGGCTGCATGTGCTCGGCGCAGGCTTCGGTCGTCAGGCAGGCACCGAACGGAAAACCGCCGCCAATACCTTTCGCAGCGCACAGGATGTCCGGCTCGGCACCCTCGACCCATTCATGCGCGAACAGCTTGCCGGTCCGGCCCATGCCGCATTGCACTTCGTCGAACATCAGCAGGATGCCGTGTTCATCACACATTTCCCGCATCCGCTTCAGCTGTTCATCCGGCAGGGCGCGCACACCGCCTTCGCCCTGGACGGGCTCAATGAAGATGGCTGCGGCTGTCGGCCGGGCGGCCGCTTCTTCGAGCGCGTCCATGTCACCCCATTCGAGGTGCACGAAACCAGGCAGCGGTGGCCCGAAGCCTTCCAGGTATTTCGGGTTGCCGCCAGCATTGATCGCGCCCAGCGAGCGGCCATGGAAGGCGCCCGTGAACGTGATGATGTCGATCCGCTCTTCACGGCCATTGGCCCAATGGTACTTGCGCGCGCTCTTGATGGCGCACTCGACAGCCTCAGTGCCGGAGTTCGTGAAGAAGACGCGGTCGGCAAACGTGTCGCGGCAGATCTTGTCGGCCAGCTGCTCGGCTGCCGGCACGCGGAACATGTTGGACGTATGCCACAGCTTGCCGGCCTGGTCGCGCAGGGCATCAACCAGTGCCGGGTGGGCATGGCCCAGCGCCGTCACGGCAATGCCCGCAATGAAGTCAAGGTAGCGGGTGCCGTCCTCGGTGAAGAGGAAGGGCCCCTTGCCCTCGACGAAGACCTCTTCGGGTGGACGGTAGACGGGCATGATGTGCTGGCGTGGATCGGTCATGAATGCTCCCTGCGGTGCGCAAGTGTGAAGTGTTGTCGATACGCTTGGCGAGACGCCCTCGGGAAGTCAACTCATGCGCCGCTGATCCCGGCAAATTGTCGGCCCGGCGCGACGCCGCCTGGTCCTCCGCAAGCGAATCATTGAGGTGGTCTTTCGCGGTTCACCGGGAATGGATTCAACTTCCATCCCTGCGATAGCGACTCGTTGGCACTGTCCGCATGAGACCACCGCTCAGTTTACGAACGATCATTCGAATATGCGTCGCTGCACACAGTCACGCGTTTTCCCGGGCAGACCAAGACAGCTTTCGGAGGCTTCCGCCATCGCCCGTCAACGGTGGTAGCCTGACGCGAACCAAACAGCCAACTTTGACGATTACAAAAGATTAATTGAAAAACGATAAAAATACTTGACGTTTATCGATAATCTTATATTGTTAATCGGGAAGCCAAGGCGATCCGGACACAATGTCCAAAACGCCCCCTACCTCACCTGAGCCGTTGTTCCGGTTCGTCTTGGCTCTCATCCTGCCACGTATTTCCCCTGGCGCGAGGCAGACGTCACGACTTGAATACACCTCCAAAACGGAAAGAGGCGCAAGACCTGAAACCGGGTCTCGCGCCTCTCCACCGTTTGCAGCGTTTCCTCCCAGAAACTTGCCTATTCATACGGCACGAGTTTCAGACTTGTGTCAAGAATGTGTTCAACAAATTTTTGGCGGTCAGGGTTGGACCCGGCTCGAGGCGTTCCAGAAGCTGCGAGCACGAGACCCGTGCCGCCTCGCTCCAGTCCGCTGTCGGCGACAGGGCAAACGATGCTTCGCTCTTGAGAATGACGCCATCGTCCAGGATTTTCAGTCCGTTCGCACGCAGGGTCGCGCCCGTCGATGTTATATCGACAATGACGTCAGCTGCGCCGGTTGCCGGCGCCGCTTCCGTCGCCCCGGCACTTTCGACCAGCCGGTATTCGCCGACCGATTTGGCCGCAAAAAACCGCCGGGTCAGGCGCATGTATTTTGTTGCCACCCGCAGGCGTCGATGGTGCAGCTTGCGAAAGGCCGCGCCCGCAGCTTCAAGATCAGCCATCGTATCAACGTCGAGCCAGGCCTGCGGCACCGCGACGATTACATCCGCTCCCCCAAAACCAAGCTGCCGAACGACCCGGAAATCACTTGCGCCTTCCGGCGCCAGGTCATGCAACAGGTCTTCGCCTGTCACGCCCGCATGCAGGCTTCCCTCGATCAGGCCCTGCGCAATCTCGCGGGCGGACAGGAGACGCATCTCAACGTCACCCAATCCTGCGATTTCGGCCTGGTAGCCACGCTCGCCGCCAATCTGGCTGACGGGGAAGCCAAGGTCCGAGAGCCATTGTTCGGTCTGTTCCTTGAGGCGGCCCTTGGACGGAATGGCGAAAGACAGTTTGCTCATGCCATGCTCTCCCGTGCACGGATGACCCGGTCGGGTCGCACGACTCCGCCGATGCCTGACGCTTTTGCCCGGCCGCCCGACAGGCCCGCAATCAGGCCGTCATAGCGCCCGCCAGCCGCAATCGGTTGTCGCTCGCTGAGCGCACCCGCGAGGGTCTCGAAGACAAAGCCGTCATAATAAGTGAAGCGCCGCCCGAAACCGGACCGGAACCTGCCAGCGTCACCGACGCGCGGTACTGCGGCAATGATCGCGTCCACGCGGCGCGCCAGGCGATCAATAACCGGATCAACGGCTGCGAGGCCGTGCTCACGGGCGATACCTGACAGTGCGGCAGCTGTGTCTGGCGCAGCGCAGTTGACACTGGCGAGCGCAGCGATGGCCCGGCGGGCATCGTCGGGCACGCCGCCGGCATCGGCTGCAGCGGCCTTGGCCTTGAGGCCGTCAACGATCTCGTCCACCGAGCGTGTCCCGATCAGCGGGATGGCGCGGTCGCGGAGGGCGTCGAGAAACAATGCCTCGGCGGCGTCCGGGGCGGCATCCGATAACCGGTGGGCCAGGTCGACCTCTGGCGCCGATGGCGCACCTGCCAGCAATTCAGCCACGCCGCCTTCCTGACGGAAAGCCCGCTTCAGCAGGTCTGCCGTCACCCCGGCCAGCCCCAGCGCATCCACGAATGCCGGGAACACGGCGAGGTCGCCCATGACCATGCGCCAGTCATTGATGCCACACGCCGCGACAGCGGACTGCACGAGCGCGAATGCGTCGGCATCTTCCTCAGGTGTCGACGGGCGGCCGAACCGCTCGAATCCCACCTGCGTGAACTCCATCGGATCATCCGGAGAGGCCGGCAGGCGGAAGGCCCGGGCCGCATAGGTGTAGGCTTCGGGACCGTTCTTGCCGGAGGCGAGACGCTCGGCCTCCAGTCCCGCCACCGGCAGGGTGAGGTCCGGACGCATCACCATTTCATTGCCGCGATGATCGGTGAAGACGCAGAGCCGCGCGCGCACCGCTTCGCCGGACAGTTCGAGAGGAATGTCGGATGCGAGAACGTAAGCGGGGTCGATCGACCGCGCACCCGTCCGCGCAAAGACTGCGCTCGCCGCTTCGACAACCTGTTCCGGCGTCATCCCTGCGCCTCGATGATATTGCGGACAGCCGCGACCAATTCGGCGCGCGGCACTTCGATCTGGCCTGGCCGGGCTTCGCGATATTCCTCGTTCGACTGGATCGCCTTGGCTTTCAGGGCCCCCATTTCGAGGTCCTTGATCGTAACCGTACCCTTGGCCAGTTCATCACCGCCAACCATCACCACGGCAGGGGCGCCGCGACGGTCGGCATATTTCATCTGCGGACGCATGCCGGATGGGCCCATATAGGCTTCGGCCCGCAGGCCCGCGCGGCGAAGCTCTGCCGCGATCCCAAGCGCCACGGACGGGTTTTCCTTGTCGAGGTTCAGCACCACGACCGGACCGTCCAGCTTCGTTGTCTCGCCCATGATGGCCAGCGCCGAAGCGAGGCGCGAAATACCGATGGAGAAGCCGGTCGCCGGGACGGTTTCGCCGGTGAAGCGCGCGACGAGATCATCATAACGCCCGCCGCCGCCAATCGAGCCGATACGGTAGGTCTTGCCATCGTCACCCACGACTTCGCGCAGCAGTTCGGCCTCGTAGACCGGGCCGGTATAGTATTCGAGGCCGCGCACGACAGACGGGTCGATGACGACATCGCCTTCCGGCGCACCCAGCGCTTCCAGCGCAACGGCAATGGCTTCAAGTTCGGCAAGGCCAGCCTTGCCTTCTTCGCTACTGCCTGCGGCCTTCGACAGGTTGGCCAGTGTCTCGGCCCGGGTCTGGGCGCCCGCCTCGGCAAAGGCGAGCACGGCTTTGACTTCCACGTCGCCAAGACCTGCGCCCTTGGTAAAGTCGCCACTCTCGTCGAGGCGGCCCTTGCCAAGCAGGTCGGCCACGCCGCCCGAACCCAGCCGGTCCAGCTTGTCGAGCGCGCGCAGGATCGCGAGACGCGTACCCGCAGAGGCCGCTCCCACACTGTCGAGTACGCCATTCAGCAGGCGGCGCGTGTTCACACGGATCACGAACTCGCCGGTCTCCATGCCCACTGCGCGCAGGGCTTCGGCGCCCATCGCGATCATCTCGGCATCGGCATGGAAGCCGGGCGCGCCGACGGTGTCGGCATCGCATTGCCAGAATTCGCGGAAGCGGCCGGGGCCTGGTTTCTCATTGCGCCAGACAGGGCCAGCCGCATAGCGCCGAAAAGGGCGGCCAAGCGTCTGGCCGGCCTCGGCGACAAACCGCGCCAGCGGCGCCGTCAGGTCATAGCGCAGGGCCATCCATTGCTCGTCATCGTCCTGCAGCGAGAACACACCCGCATTGGGGCGGTCGTCGTCGGGCAAGAACTTGCCCAGCGCATCAGCATATTCGAACGCGCCCGTTTCCAGCGCCTCGAAGCCCCACTGGCGGTAAACCGCCGTGACCTTCTCGACGAGTTCAGCCTGCGCATGGATCAGGGCCTCGCGCTTGTCGGGAAATCCGCGCGGTTTGCGGGCGAGATCCTTGCCGGAGAGTGGCTGGGTTTCCTTGTCGCTCATTGTGTTCTCAAGTCCTGTTTACCGGCGTGGCCCCACATAGACGGAGCAGGCCGGGATGGAAAGGCGACACGTCAACGAGGCACGAGCCCGGGTAGGGGCTGCCTCGTCTGGTTTGGTTCTGGAGAAGAACACTTGCAGGAGGCGCAGCCGGACCGGATCGCGCCTCGCAGGCGCGTCACGCGTGATGATGGTGGTGATGCAGTGCAGTGTTCATTGCGGAGGCGGATACTGAGACGCCCGCCGAAAGTCAACCTGATTGCGGGCGAAGGACCAGCCGTATTATCCCCGGCCGGGCATGCCTTCGCGCCGGGGGATCAGCTTGAAGATGCCTGTGCCCCGCATCAGCAGCTTGTCGCCGGTCCAGATACGTCCCTCGACGGTCACAATATCGTCCGCCACACCGACAACCTTGCCATTGCCTTCGACGAAGCTGCCAAGGGACGCCCCGGAGAGAAAATCGCACAACAGGCGGATCGTCACCCACCACGTGTCCTCGTCTTTTTCCACCGCGCCGCCCCATGCCATGTCGGCGAAGGTCATCAGCATGCCGCCATGGGCGTTCATCATGCCATTGGTGTGATGCTCCTCGACCTTGAAGGCACGGGTCAGGCCAGTCGCGTCCCGCTTCTCGAACAGGGGGCCGACCTGCCGGCCAAAGCCGCGGTGCCATGGCAGGTGCACATAGCCTTCAGGGATTTCGAATGTCTGGCTTCTGGTAAAATCATCGGTCATGGAGAGCCGATTAGCGCCGCTGCGATGACAAGGCCACCCCTCAGGGACGCCAAATTTCCCTGCGCCACCTAAAGTTCGATCATGTCGAAATCGCGCTTGGGCGTTCCGCACAGCGGACAAATCCAGTCATCCGGAATGTCCGCCCAGCGTGTACCGGGCGCCAGCCCCTCATTCGCATCGCCCGCTGCCTCTTCATACGTGTAACCGCACGTACGACACTGCCAGACCTTGTAAGGCTCGCTCACGTTATTTCCTCCCCGCCGAGCGGCGCCAACCGCGCCCGTAATCCAGCCAGCAATTCATCCCGGACCGGCTCTATCTGCGTGCTCGGATCAATCAGGCACTGCATCCTCAGGCCAAGCAGGGCGCAGCCGGTCAGCAGCGCTTGCGCATCCGCGTCAATATCGCAGCGAATGTCGCCGGTCGCCTGCCCGCGCTCGATCATCGCTCGGATCAGGACTCGCTGCAGGTCGTGCGAGTCGGCAAACGCCACCCGGAAGTCGAGTTGATCGGCAACCGCAGCCGAGAGCAGCATGAAATAGGCTTTGGCCTCGTCATGCCCCTCAAGCACCTGGCAATTGACGTCCACGAAGGTGCAGAGTGCCGTCAGGCCATCCATCTCCGCCACCCGTTCACGATCCAGCGCCTCGCCTTGCCAGCCGTGCAGGTATTCGATCAAGGCGCGGATAAGACCATCCTTCGACCCGAATCTCTGAGTAATCAGGCCGCGTGAATACCCGGCCTCCTGGCCGATCATGTCGAACGTGGCTGCCGATACGCCCTTCTCGGACACGACGCGGATCGTGGCATCTAGCAATTCGCGTTCGGACCGGTCACGGCGCTCCGCCTGTGTCAGTCGTGCCGGGGCAGCCGTAAGGGTACTGGATACTGGGGTCATGCTGACTTCTAACATATTTGTTGGACGTATATCAACTGCATGGTAAGTGATTTCCATAGACCCGCCAATGGCGCGGGCAAACGGAGGAAGACACCATGGCCATCCCGAGCCAAATCGCGGCAGAAATCGTTGATCCGAAAGCCTATGCGGACGGCAAGCGCGTGGATGAAGCACTTGCCTGGCTGAGGAAAAATGCGCCGCTGGACGTGGCCGAAGTTGAAGGGTTTGACCCCTTCTGGGCCGTCACGCGACACGCTGACATCCTGCTCGTCGAACGCCAGAACGAACTCTTCCACAATGGAGACCGGTCAACGGTCCTCACCACCATTGAGGCGGACAAAAAGGTTCGCGAGATGATGGGCGGTTCGCCGCACCTTGTTCGGTCGCTCGTACAGATGGATAATCCGGACCACATGAACTATCGCCGCCTGACACAGGCCTGGTTCTTGCCGCAGAACATACGCAAGCTGGAAGACCGGATCCGCGAAATCGCCCGCGGCTTCATCGACAAGATGGCCGACAAGGGCGGTGAGTGCGATTTTTCGCGCGATGTCGCCTTCCTCTATCCGCTGCACGTCATCATGGAAGTGCTGGGCGTTCCGGAAATCGACGAGCCACGGATGCTAACGCTCACGCAGGAACTCTTTGGCAGCAGCGATCCGGAAGTGAACCGGACCGGCAAGGAAATGACCGACGCGGATGAAGCGCTCGCCGCAATTCAGGGCACTGTGGTCGACTTCATGACCTACTTCAACGCCATGACCGAGGACCGCCGCCAGAACCCGCGCGACGATCTCGCCAGCGTCATCGCCAATGGTGCGATCGAAGGCCAGCCGCTCGGGCATCTTGAGGCCATGAGCTATTACATCATCGCGGCGACGGCAGGCCACGACACGACATCGAATACGACCGCCGGTGCGCTCTGGGCGCTGGCCGAGAATCCCGACCAGTTCAAGAAGCTGAAGAACGACCTGTCGTTCATCCCGAGCATGATCGAAGAATCGATCCGCTGGGAAACGCCGGTGAAGCATTTCATGCGGACCGCGACGGCCGACACCGAGCTCGCCGGCAAGCAGATCAAGAAGGGCGACTGGCTGTTCCTGTCCTATCCGTCCGGCAACCGCGATGAAGCCGTGTTTGACGACCCCTTCTCGTTCAAGGTCGATCGCTCGCCGAACAAGCATGTCGCCTTCGGCTATGGCGCGCATGTCTGCATCGGCCAGCACCTTGCCCGCATGGAAATGCGCATTTTGTGGGAAGAACTTCTGCCACGCCTTGAATCGGTGGAACTGAATGGAACGCCGACCCGGACGCAGGCCAATTTCGTCTCCGGCCCGAAATCGGTGCCGATCCGGTTCAAGATGAGCTAGGCCTCAGGCCAGCCGCTTTCAGCGCGCTGGCCTGGCGGGCTGCCACAGTGGTGACGTCAAAGCCCTCCAAGCTCTCCTCGAACAGGCGGTGATAATTGACCTCGGCCTTCAGGCGCAGGTAAGCCGCGCCAAGGCCGATCGCGGCCCGGTCCATGAACACGAACTCGCGCGGAATTTTCACCGGCCCCTTCTCCTTGAGCAGGCGACGGACCTGGAACGCTTCCTTGCGGCCATATTCGCCCGCCGACACGCCGTCCGCCACGCTGCGCACGCGGTCGTCGAGCAGCGGACCATAGATGAAGCGCGCCCAGATATTCAGCACTTCGACCAGTTCGCGCGACAGGTTCTGGAAGCCCCACTTCTCGTAAGCCGCATAGGCCGCGTCGAAATCTTCCGCCAGCGTGGCGCGATAGAGGTCAACCACGCCCTCCACGAAGGTCGGCGGGAACACGCGGATGCAGCCGAAGTCGAGAAGGTTGATACCTGTGCCGCCACCGGTGACCTGGTAATTGCCGAGATGCGGATCGCCATGGATCACGGCATGGCCGTTGAATGGCCCCCACCAGGTCCAGAACAGCATTTCGGCGATATGGTTGCGGGTCTCCTGCGCTGCACTCTCGAACGCATCGAGGCGCTCGCCATCCAGCCATGTCATCGTCAGGAGACGGTCTGTCGAAAATTCCGGCACGGGTTCCGGCACCTGCACGAAATCCTTGTCGGCAAGCATGGCCGCATACAATGCCATATGCTTGGCCTCACGCCCGTAATCGAGTTCCTCGCGGAGGCGGTCTGTCACTTCACCGACCATCTCGGTGAGATCGATTGACCCGTCCATCCGCTTGAACAGGCCGAGCATGGCCTTCAACTGGCCCACATCAGACTCAACCGCGCTCGACATGTCCGGGTATTGCAGCTTGCAGGCGACGCGCCGCCCATCATGCAGCCGCGCATCGTGAACCTGCCCCAGCGAGGCCGCATGGGACGCCTCCTTCTGGAACGTGTCGAACTGCGACAGCCAGTCGGGGCCAAGCTCAGCCCGCATCCGGCGCTTGACGAACGGCCACCCCATCGCAGGTGCCTGCGCCTGGAGCTGGCCAAGTTCGTCGGCATATTCGGCCGGCAGGAAATCCGGGATGGTCGACACCATCTGGGCGACCTTCATCAGCGGCCCCTTGGACCGCCCCAGCGCGGCGGCCAGCGCCTTGGCGATCCGCTCATCGCCCTGGGCCCCGCCGAACAGGGTATTGGCTGCGAAGCTGATCCCGGCGCCCGACAGGTTCGCGCCCACCTTCGCCGTTCGCGAGAGTCGCCCGCTCAATCGGTTGCGTTCCGGATCGGGCACATCAGGCGTATCGGTCATACATCCGATATAGGCGGTTTCCCTCTGATTGGCAGGTGCGACATTTGCAAAAGTCGGGCGGGGCAGTTGCAGCGGCCGCACGAGTGAGGCAAGTCTGATGCCTGAACGTGCTGGAGGCTGCCCCATGAACCCGTCTGCAAACTATGATGTCGTCATCTATGGAGCCACCGGGTTCACTGGTCGCCTCGTCGCCGAGTACATGAACACCACTTATGGCGTCGACAAGGATGTGACCTGGGCCATGGCCGGACGGTCGCTCGACAAGCTCAAGACCGTGCGCGACGAGATGGGCATCCCGAAATCCGTCGACCTGATCGTCGCTGATGCGTCCGATCCGGCATCGCTGGAGGCGATGGTCAAGTCTGCCCGTTGCGTGCTGACCACCGTCGGCCCCTACCAGCTCTACGGCACACCCCTCGTGGAGGCCTGCGCCACTCAGGGCGTCGACTATGTCGACCTGTCCGGCGAAGTCGCCTGGATGCACGACATGATCGCAGCCTACGAAGCCACGGCGAAAAAGAGCGGCGCGCGCATCGTTTTCTCATGCGGTTTCGACTCCATTCCGTTCGATCTCGGCGTCCTGTTCCTCCAGAACGAGGCAATGCGCGCGTTCGGCACACCGGCCGTCCGCGTGAAGGGACGCATGCGCAAGATGAAGGGCACGTTCTCCGGCGGCACCGCAGCCTCCGGCCGCGAGACCATGGCCCGGGCCATGGCCGATCCTGCCGTCATGGCCGTGTTGCGCAATCCCTTCTCGCTGACCGGCGGTTTTGAGGGGCCGGACCAGCCGCATGGCATGTCGGTGCAGGAGGATGAAGATTTCGGATCCTGGGTCGCGCCGTTCATCATGGCGCCGATCAACACCAAGAACATTCATCGTTCCAACGCGATCATGGGCCACCCCTATGGCGAGGACTTTGTCTATGACGAGATGATGCTGACGGGCCCCGGCGAATCCGGCAAGGCCGCAGCCGAAATGGTCGCCAAGAGCAACACGATGGGCGGGGAAGACGGTCCGAAGCCCGGCGAAGGTCCCTCAAAAGCAGAGCGTGAGGCGGGTCTGTATGATTTCGCCCTGCTCGGCATCACCAAGAACGGCGATCGCATCAAGGCGACGGTCACAGGTGACAAGGACCCCGGTTACGGGTCGACATCGAAGATTATCTCCGAAGCCGCGATCTGCCTGGTCAAGGATTGCACCGACCTCGGTGGCGGCATCTATACGCCCGCCGCCGCCATGGGTCTCACCCTGGTCGACCGCCTGCAGTCACATGCCGGATTGGCGTTCAGCATCGACAAATGAGGCAAAAGGGTGACAAGCGCCCTTTTTTCAGGCTATAGCGCCCGCGTCCGCTCCTGATCGCGGTCGCAACCTGAGAGTCGTTCACCGCCTCAATCTCGCCGGACCCGAAGATCCGGCCACGCGCAGCACCCAAAAAATCAATCAATCCGGCAGCTGCGACCAGAACGCCAGCGCCAAAGGCCGGGATACCGGCCGCAAGAAGGATACGTCGCCCCATGTCGTACAATACATTGCTGACAGAGTCGGACGCCGAAACCGGCATCGCCGTCATCACACTGAACCGGCCTGACCAGCTCAACGCCCTCAATGACGAAATGATGACGGAACTGACCCACGCCATCGACCGGTTCGAAGCGGACAAGGATATTGGCTGCATCGTCCTGACCGGCTCGCGCAAGGCCTTTTCCGGCGGCGCAGACGTCCGGGAAATCATGGACCAGGATTATCCTGCCGCCTATTATGACGACCTGATCACCCGCAATTGGGAGCGCGCATCGAGCGCCCGCAAGCCATTGATCGCGGCCGTCAGTGGCTATGCCGTGGGCGGCGGCTGCGAACTGGCCATGATGTGTGACATCGTCATTGCCGCTGACTCGGCTCGTTTCGGCCAGCCGGAAATCCGTCTCGGCGTAATGCCCGGCGCTGGCGGCACGCAGCGGCTTGCGCGCTTTGTCGGCAAGTCCAAGGCCATGGAACTCTGCCTGACCGGACGGATGATGGAAGCCGCCGAAGCCGAACGCTGCGGCCTGGTTGCCCGGATCGTGCCGGCAGACGACCTCATGGACGTCGTGCGTGAGATGGCACGTACCATAGCGGCCATGCCGCGTGCGGCAGCCATGATGACCAAAGAAGCCATCAACGCCGCCTATGAAACACCCATGTCGCAGGGCATCCGTTTCGAGCGTCGCCTGTTCCAGTCGCTGTTTGCGACCGAGGACCAGAAGGAAGGCATGTCCGCCTATGTCGAGAAACGCTCGGCCCACTTCAAGGACCGCTAGGCTGCTGTCAGCCGCCTGAGCAGGACCGCTATTCTCTTTACTGCAAAGTGTTGTTAACCTTAGCGCGCTCAGGGGATGGGGCGGCTTTGCAGCGGGGAACAGCTCATGGCGGAGGTAAGCGCAGTCTCAACGAGCCTGGTTATCAGTGTGCTCGTGGCGTTACTCGTGATTGGCGGCGCCGTCGTCGCTCTGGTCTACAAGGCACGCGGCCCGTTCATTCCGCCGGCCGAAGATGATACCTATCTGGTTCGCGGGCCCGACGGACGCATCCAGGCCCTCACGGCAGAGATGAAGGTCAAGGCTGGCGATCCGCGTATCGTTCAGTTCCAGAACCGCCAGCACCTGCGCTTCCCCGTCTACGATCCACGGTTCAATTCGCTCGCGTATGATCATCTGGTGACCGATGCAGGCGCCATCTCCCTGCGCATCCACACGACCACGCCCTTCCCCTTCACCGCCGTGACAAATGACGGGCACGTTGTGACAGTCACCCCATCGGTCAGTTTTTGCGTCAATCGGGACCGCGTGACGGATCTTGCCCGGCTGGGGGATTTCGGCGATCAGCTTGAACGGCGTATCCGCTCGGCCTTTTCCGGCGCCATCGGCCGGCGCAAGGACGAACAATTGCGCGAAAGCCATCACGAGATCGAACGGGAAGTGACCGAAGAGCTCGCCGGCATGGAATCCGGCACAGGTGACCTGGGCGTACCGCTCGGCGTCAACGTGTTCGAAGCGAGGTTCAGCTATCGCGATGGCTCCACCCTCCCCAGCGACGTCGTGGTGACCCCAGATGCGATGGCGTCGGATGGCGGCGCGATCGGCACTGACGCCACCGGCGACACCACATTGCCCTCCCAGCGCGTGGCGCTGGCGCAGGCCGCCCAGCTCGGGGACATCGGTTCGCGTGACATCGGGACGCCCGGTGCCATGCAGTTTCTCGGCACGGAACTCGACAAGCTGCTCGACCAGTTCCGTGATCGCAGCCCGGAACAGATCGCGGCCCTGCTCAGCCTGATGGAGATGCAGACCCGTCAGAATATCGTTTCGATGCTCAGCAAATCCGGCGGCCTTGTCGTATTCTCTGCAAAGGAACTGGGTCTCGAAGGCAATCAGGCGCTGACAGAGCGGCTGAACGAGATGGCCGCCGGGGCCGAGGAACCGCCGGAAACCGAATAGCGGCGGCCCGCTGGCGCAGTTTTCTGTCAGCCCCCCAGTTGACGCGTTCGCACCGTTTATGTATGCCCCCGCCTTCAGCTTGAGGGAGGTCTCCTTCGGGCTTCAGGAGTTAGATATGGCCAATACCCGTTCCGCCAAGAAGATGGTCCGCAAGATTGCGGCTCGTACCGAGGTCAACAAGGCGCGCCGCTCGCGTGTGCGCACTTATGTCCGTAAAGTCGAGGAAGCCATCGAAGCAGGCGATAAGTCCGCCGCTCAGGACGCCCTGCGCGTTGCACAGCCCGAGCTGATGCGCGCTGTCACCAAAGGCGTCATGCACAAGAATACATCGTCCCGCAAAGTCTCGCGCCTCTCGGCCCGCGTCAGCGCAATGGGCTGAAGCCTTCCCGGCTTCGAACCCCGATGACAAAACAAGACCCGCCCGGCTCATGCCTGGCGGGTTTTTTCTTGCGACGAATTCAGGATCCAAGGCTCGCAAAAATATGCCGGATATGGTTTTCTGGAACGGGTCCTCCTTTGGTTCATTTTTGCATTTTTGCGCGTTCCCGGGAGGCAGCTCTGCAAGAATGGGTCGGCTTTATTGGTTGCAATATTTTATCGCTAACAAAAGCTCGAATTTCACAGCCAATTGCGCGTGGATGGTGTTGACAGAACATTAGCGAACGATTGCGCTGAACGACTCACTCACAAAAAAAATACACAAGATAAGCGGCTGATTTTGATGAAATTTTGGTCACTGGGCCCAAGAGTCAACTGGCCAATACCGGTTGTCAAAAAAAAGATACACTTGTCAGAAAAACGGCAGGAAGATACCTTGGGGATACCAGCTAATAACTCTCCCTGCACGGAGTATTTACGGGGCCCAGGTGGTGATCTGGAGGGAGAGTTGCGTGCCTGCTTGTCATGAAGTATCTTATCAAGAAAATTGGTCTAGGCGATTTTCCGAATTACACTTTTTGATTCTGAGCATAGCGTAGAGTTTTCGGGCACGGAAAAAGTCAATAATCTCCCAGGCCAGGCCATCTGGCAGAAGGTCAGGGAGACGCTCGCAACCGTCTTGAATGCAACCGACTATGATCGTTGGATCGAAGACCTGCGCCTGATCGCAGAAGTCGATGGCGAAATGGTGATCGCGGCCCGCGATCCCCTCGCCTATGACCGCGTCGTGGCCGAGCACAAGCGGCTTATCCAGCGCACATGGCGCGACCATGATCCCGCCCGCCGTGGCATCCGGCTGGAGTGCTGGCGCAATGCCCGCGCCGAAGTGCGTGACCTCGTCTCCGATCCATGGGCGGAAGCCGCTCCGGCACCCCAGCCGGAACGCGCAGCGGCCTCTGGTGACGATGGCGGCAAGACGACAACCGCAACCGGCGCGAACGGCGCGCCGAACATGACGTTCGAAACACTGGTTACCGGTCAGTCGAACGAGATCGCTGTGCAGCTCGCGCAGCGGATTGCGGCTGGGCAGACCGTCGGCACCTTGACGACGCTGATCTATGGCCGTCAGGGCACCGGCAAGACGCACATCCTTCTGGCCTTGAAGAACAAGGTCGAGGCGCAGGAACCGGACCGGGTCGTCGTCTACCTCACGGCTGAGGAATTCATGTCTGCCTATCATGATGGCGTGAAGGTGAAGGACACGAGCGGACTGAAGAAACGCCTGCGTTCGGCAACGCTGCTGCTGATCGACGACCTGCACCGCATTGCCGGCAAGCCGGGCACCGAGACAGAGCTCTACCAGAACATCCGTGAAGTCACCGGCAATGGTGGCCTCGTGGTCCTGGCGGGTGATGAAGCCCCCGGCGACGTGACCGGTTTCGGCCCCCGCATGCGGGCAGAGCTGAAAGGCTCGATCGCCGTCGAAGTCGGCCTGCCGGATGCCGACATGCGCCGCGAGATCCTCGTGCGCCTGGCAGCTCACATTGAAGCGGGTCACCCAGACTTCGTGCTTACCGACGAAATGATCGCCCGCATCAATGCCGGCATTCGTGGGCCGGGCCGGGAACTCACCGGTGCAATCTGGAGCCTCTACACCGAAGCCGGTTTCGGAGACCGCGCGCCGACCATGGAAATGCTCGACCGCGTAATCCGCCGCCATCAGGGAGAAGTCAAAGTGCCCACGATCGAACTCGTCAAACGCGCCACCATGAAGGTTTTCGGCATTTCCAAGAGCGATCTTGAAAGCCCCTGCAAGGCTCGCGCGGTTGTCTATCCCCGTCAGGTCGCAATGTATGTTTGCCGTGAGAAGACCGGCAAGTCGCTTCCCCAGATCGGTCACAGCTTCGGCAAGCGGGATCATACGACGATCCTCTACGCCCACCGCAAAGTGTCGAAGAATATCGCAACCGATCCGGAACTTGCAGGCGACATCGCACGTGTCACCGAAGCAATCTTCGAACTTCAGGCGGCAGGCGCGAACTAGAACCGCCAGGTTGCCCTTGGGCGTCGCCGGATCGGTGCTTGGCTTTTCCGCCCGATTGTTTAAGGGTTCTTAGCCCGCTCTCCACTGGAGGGCGGGCTGATTCTGCCGCGGGCCACCTGCCCGGCCGGCACGGACCAGCCAAGTGAACTTGATCAGGAAGACAGGCGCACCGGGCGCCGGTGATGGACGGACCAGCAGATGAAACTTACCATTGAACGTAGCGATCTCCTCAATGCCCTCTCGCATGTGCAGAACGTCGTCGAGCGCCGCAACACCATTCCAATCCTGTCGAACGTATTGCTGCAGGCCAGCAAGGGCGAACTGAAGCTCACGGCGACCGATCTCGATATCGAGGCTGTCGACAGCGCCGACGCTAAGGTAAGCCGCGAAGGCGCCGTCACGGCACCTGCCGGCACCTTGTTCGACGTTATCCGCAAGCTGCCAGCTGGCGCCGAGATCGAACTGGAAACCCAGCCCGACAACCAGCGCCTGGCGATCCGCGCCGGCCGGTCGCATTTCGAACTGCCGACCCTGCCCGCCTCCGACTTCCAGACGATGAGCGGCGATGACGGCGCGACGGCCTTTTCGGTCGATGCGAAAGACCTTGCCCGCCTGATCGACAAGACCCGGTTCGCCATCTCGACCGAAGAGACCCGCTACTATCTCAACGGCGTCTACCTTCACGGCGCCAAGAACGAAGACGGCAAGGCCGTCCTGCGCACCGTCGCCACCGACGGCCACCGCCTGGCCCTCGCCGAGATTGCGGCTCCCAAGGGCTCTGAAAATCTCGAAGGCGTGATCGTGCCCCGCAAGGCCGTTGCCGAAGCCCGCCGCCTCATCGACGCCGTCGATGGCGAGGTCGACATCGAAGTATCCGACACGAAGATCGTTGTTCGCGCCGGTCGCGCGGTGCTGACATCGAAATTGATCGACGGATCCTTCCCGGACTATGCCCGCGTCATTCCCAAGGGCAATGACAAGAAACTCGTCGTCGACAACAAGGCCTTCGAAGCCGCCGTTGACCGCGTCTCGACCGTCTCGGCAGAACGCTCGCGTTCGGTGAAAATGTCAGTGTCCGAAGGCAAACTGACGCTCGCCGTCAGCCACGCGGAGACGGGCGCAGGCAATGAAGAGCTCGAAGCCGAATACAGCTCCGACGCGATGGAGATCGGCTTCAATGCCAAATACCTGCTCGATATCGCCGGGCAGATCGAAGCCGACACGGTCGAATTCATGTTCAATGACCCGGCCTCTCCCGCGCTCGTGCTGGACCCGTCGGATGACAGCGCACGCTACGTGCTGATGCCGCTCAGGGTCTAGGCCCGTCAGACGGGATCGACGCTTGGCTCAGATCACCCGACTCTCCCTTACGGACTTCCGCAACTACGCCGCGCTGACACTGCCGCTTGATGGCCGTCACGTCTGCCTGTTCGGCGCCAATGGGGCCGGCAAGACCAACCTGCTCGAAGCGGTCAGCCAGCTTGGCCCCGGGCGCGGCCTGCGCTCCGCCACGCTGCCCGAAATGGTCCGCAAGGATGCCCCCGGCAGCTGGACTGTCGCCGCCACGCTGGCCAATGACCAGAAGATCGGCGTCGCGCTCGAAACCGGCTCTGGAGCCAAGCGCAATGTCCGCATCGACGGGGCGTCTGCCACCGCATCCGACCTGGCCGACCTTGTCCGCATCGTCTGGCTGACGCCCTCCATGGACAGCGTCTTCCGCGGCGGCGCATCGGATCGGCGCCGTTTCCTTGACCGCCAGGTCATGGCGCATATGCCCACTCATGGCCGCGCCGCCAGCCGCTATGAACAGGCCATGCGCGAACGCAATGCGCTCTTGGAACGCGGCCATGTCGACCCGGCCTGGGCCGATGCCATCGAGGCCCGCATGGCCGAAGCCGGCGCAGAGATCGCCATCAACCGCGCGCATGTCCTGGAATCCCTGCAGGGCGCCATCGAGGCCCGGCCAGAAGGCCACTTCCCCAAGGCTGATCTCACGCTGGAAGGCGACGCCGAACAGGCCGCCCTGCGCGGCGATGATTTCAAGTCGATCTTCGAGACGCTGGCCGAGACGTTCCGCAACACACGCCGCCGCGACATTGCCGCCGGGCGCACGATCGACGGCCCGCACCGCTCAGACCTGGTCGTCATCCACCGCCCCACTGGCGCGCCCGCACGCGACGCCTCGACCGGCCAGCAAAAGGCCCTCCTGATCGGCTTGATCCTCGCCTCGGCGGGTGCTTTGCGCGCAGGCGGCGATGGCCCGGCGCCCCTGCTGCTGCTCGACGAAGCCGCTGCCCATCTCGACCCGGACCGGCGCGCAGCCCTCTATGACGAGCTTTGCGCCCTCGGTGGACAGGCATGGCTCACCGGCACCGAACGGTTCCTGTTCGAAGCCTTTGGCGACCGGGCCCAGTGCGTCCGCGTCGAAGACGGCACCGCCAGCGTCGAGGCCTAGTCGGCTGCTCCGCCGCTGGCCCATTCCACCAGCATCGGATTGACCTCCACGTGGCGCTGGTAGTTCAGGCCATGCGTGCCGCCCGCGATGATCCGCACGTCCGCACGCGGGATCAGCGCCACCAGTTTCGCCGCGCTGGAAACCGCGATTGTGTCATCCGCATCTCCGAACACCGCCACGACCGGTATTTTCGTCTTGTCGGAAACCGTGCTGAACAGGCGCGCCCGATCCGACATCGGGAAATGCCGCATCGTCGACAACAGGGCCTTGCGATAGCCGCGGAAGTCCAGCTGGCGCGTGACGTCGCCCTGCAGGCGGTTGGCCGGATCAAGGGCGCTTTCGTCGAGTTGCGAATTGCCCAGCAGGATGCCGCGTCCGAACACACGCCAGATCCAGTCGCCGATCACCGGCATGCGCACCAGCTTGGCTGCGCCGCTGTTGCCCCCGGTCACATCCAGCCCGGCAGGCACCAGCAGGAAAATATCCGACACGCGTTCCGGATGGCGCCCGGCAAATGACATGACGATCGGCCCGCCCATCGACAGGCCGACAAGACGGACCGGCTCCGACAGGCCGAGGCCGTCGAGCAGGTCCATCAATTCACGGTCGTAGAAGGCCTCATCGTACGGGCCCTTCGGCCGGTCAGACCAGCCGCGCCCGAAATGGTCATAGCGCACGACCCGGAACCCGGCATCGACCAGCGCCGTCGCATTCTGTTCGAAAATGAAGGACGGCGTCGAGAAGCCGTGCACCATGACGACAATCTCGCCGTCCTCGGGCCCCTGCACCAGGTAGTGGAGCGTGCCGCCCGAAACCTCGAGAAACGCGCCCGGCGCGTCGGCCCGGGCTTCGGCATCCAGCACCTGCAGGTTCCGGCCGGCCCACCAATACGTGACCAACGATACGGCGGCGACAAGGCCCACCGTCCACAGCAGCAGTCTAACCATCAGTCCATCCCGTTACGCCCCAAGCGGGGGACCCGTCATTGCATTTCGCTTACCGATGCATATCGAGCCAAATCCTGAGTTTTTGCAAGTCTGGAATGAACAAGCCAACGCCGACCTGCAGCATTCAGGGCAGGATGGCGGATGCTGCGCGGTTCCGCCTGTCGTACGCAGGCATAATTCCAAACCCGGGAGTGGATCATCACGCCAGTGCGGTCTAGGTAGGGATCAGACCCCTATCCGGAGACATGCCCATGAAGACCCGCGCCGCCGTTGCCTTTGAAGCCAGGAAACCCCTCGAAATCGTCGAGCTGGACCTCGAAGGCCCGAAGGCCGGTGAAGTGCTCGTCGAAATCATGGCCACCGGCATCTGCCACACCGACGCCTACACGCTCGACGGGCTCGACAGTGAGGGCATCTTCCCCAGCGTGCTCGGCCATGAAGGCGCGGGCATTGTCCGCGAGGTCGGCGCGGGTGTCACCAGCGTCAAGCCGGGCGACCATGTCATCCCGCTCTACACGCCCGAATGCCGCCAGTGCAAAAGCTGCCTCTCGGGCAAGACCAATCTCTGCACCGCCATCCGCGCGACGCAGGGCAAGGGCCTGAT